>CAMTBF010000006.1 GCA_947068385.1 uncultured Lachnospiraceae bacterium | reverse complement strand
TGTCGCAGAGCTTGGTGGCCTCCTCCATGTTGTGGGTGGTGAGGAAGATCGCCATCCCCTGCTCCTTCAGCTCCAGCAGCATCCGGTGGATGGCCACGGCGGTGGTGGGATCCAGGCCGCTGGTGGGCTCATCCAGGAATAGCACCCTGGGCTTATGCAGCACGGCCCGGGCCAGCACCAGGCGCTGGGCCTGGCCCTTGGAGAGCTTCCCGGCGAGCTTGAGTCTATGCTCCGCCAGCCCCACCTGGGCCAGCACCTGCTCCACCCGGGCCCTGGGCACCTGCCATATCCTGGCGAACACAATCAGGTTCTGCCATACGGTCATCTTCTTGTAGATGCCGCTGTTGTCCGAGACCACGCCGATCTTTTCATAAATGGACGCGTCGATGTTGGCGGAGTCCGTGCCCAGGAGCCTGGCCTCCCCGGAGGTCTGCCGCAGCTGCCCGGTGATAATCTTGATCGTGGTGGTCTTGCCCGCCCCGGAGGGGCCCAGGAAGCCCAGGATCTCCCCCGGGTACAGGGTCATGTTGATGTCCTTCAGCGCAAGCTCCGTCTTGAAGCGCTTGGAGACATGCGACAGAGATAGTAGTGCATTCTGTTCCATAACTATAAACCTCTTTCCTTGTTTTTTGTGCAGAAAGGCTGTCACATCTTCTGCACTGCAGCCGTAGCGCCTACATGGCAGTTCCCCTGTCTCCAGATTGCAGATTCCCTCTTACCGCAGCCCGGAACTCTGGTTCCTCTGTAGCAGCTTCCCCCAGCATTCCGGAGCTTTGGTTCCAACATGCAAGTTTCTTTCCCTCTGCCCTACAGGCTCCCCGGACTCCCTGCCCTGCAGTTTTATCGCTACGCACACCAGCATCATACCATCCTGCCCCCGCCCCTGTGGGGAAATATGCCCAAAAGGCAGAGGGCGCTGCCTGAGCGGAATCTCACATCCGCTCCAGCAGCGCCCCCTTCATGTTCCTGGCGAACAGGCACCTCTCTCCGTTTTTCATCTTTATCTCTCTGTCCTTCAGATCCAGCTCCGCAATCTGCTCCACGTTCACCAGATAGGCCCTGTGGGCCCGCAGGAACCTGCTTCCCAGCTGCCCCTCCAGCTCCCGCAGGCTGCCGATGAAGTCGAACCAGTCGTTCACCCCGTGGAGGGCGATCCTGTGGGTGCCCGGGGCGGCCTCGAAGAACATGATCTCGTCTATGGGCACATGCTTTACCACATCCATCACCTTCACGGAGAAGAACTCCCTGCGCTCCCCCTGCTCCGCCCGCATCCGCTCCGTGATCACAGAAAGGCTCTTCGAAAGCCCCTCCTCCATCTTCGCCCTGCTCTCCTTCACGATATAGTCCAGGGCCTCCAGGTGGTAGCGGAACGTCTCAAAAGCCAGGTTCCCATAGGCCGTCACATAGACGATGAACCCCCTGGGATCCAGCCTCCTGATCTCCCGCCCCAGGGCGAACCCATCCATCTCCTCCCCCTTCAGCTCCACGTCCAGGAAGTAGATCCCCCTCCCGGACGCCGCCTTCACCGCCTCCAGAATCTCCCCGGGACGGCCGCTGCACAGGGCGACCTCCATGTCGTATCCCTGAATCAGAATCTGTTTTTCCAGACATTCCCTCTGGATTTCGCGGATGTCCTCCTCGTCCTCGCAAATATATACTGGCAGCACCTTTCACTCTCCTTACTTCCCGTTCCTCTCCCGCACCTTGAATTCCTGAATGAAATACCCCTCCTGCACCGCCGTGGCGGGCAGCACGTCCTCATAGCCCTCCAGAATCTTCCTATAGCTGGCGAGCCCGATCCCCCGATCCGCGCCTTTGGTGGAATAGCCCTGCTGCCAGATCCTGTGGACGTCAACGCTGTGGTACAGCCTGTTCTTCACCCGGAAGGTGGTGTACCCCTCCTGGCTGCTGATCATGATGTGCACCCGGGCGCCCTCCTGCCCCCTGACCTCCTCCATGGCATTGTCGATGAGAACACCTAAGCATCTGCACAGGTCTGTGGTCCTGAGCCTGGTTTGTTGGAAGGGCCGCATCACCTCCAGCTCACAGGCCGTTCCCTCCCGCTGCATCTGGGCCAGTTTTGCCAGGAGCAGCCCCTTCACCTCTGTGATGCAGACATTGGAGAGCTGCCCCATCTGCCTGATCTGCCCGCCGATCTGGCTGTCGAAGTCCTCCGTCATCTCCTGGAGGAAGCGGCCCGCCTCTGCCAGCTCCCCCTCCTCCGCCGTCAGGTACAGCCCTGACATCATGTTCCTGTAGTCATGCCGGAACCGCCGCACCTCCTCCTGCATCCCCTCCAATGTCTTTATATAGGCATTCTGCTGCTGGAGGATCAGCTCCTGGGCGGCGAATTCCCTGCGCTGCCATTCCTCCAGTCCCATATGGTGGAACAGGATCAGAGCCGCGGCTACCATCAGCAGCGTGACGCCCATGCTGGCATTGCGGCTGGCTCCGCCACCCATGAGGGTCTGCGTGGCCCCATAGAACAGGATCGGGTATGCGCTCAGGCAGATCATGCCCCGGCTCCAGAGATTCCTGTGCTCCATCCACTGGCGGTACGCGTCTCCCACTTTCATTTTATGCAGCAGGAACAGAAGCAGCAGAAATACAGCCAGCACCCCCACGGTGCCCAAAAGCAGATATGTCCTGCGCTCCTCCGGGATGCTCAGCACAAGCGGCCTGTCCGTGAAACCGATAAAAGCCAGCACATTGGAACATTCCCTTACGCATTCCTCAAAGAGGACAATGCTCCAGCACTTCCGGAACTTTACCCGAAAGAGCAGGCTGACGCAGCACGCATACCCGATCAGCCGCAGATAATCCACCAGCGTAAGCACGAAGAAATTGCCCAAAAGGCCTTTCTTGTAAAAAAAGGTGGCAATCCATACGATCATCACAAGGCAGGCCGCCGCGGAGGCAGTCCTCCAAAGCCCCCATCTCCTCCGGCCCCCGGGCAAGGCCTTTAAGACCGCCATGCCCACGAAGACCACGGAGACCAGGCCGGAGACGGCCGAAATCATATTAAAGACGAAACCCTCTAGAAAACTCATGAACCGCTTCCCCTGTCCCTTCGTGAAACGTCAGGCGCGGCAGAGGGCAGGCTGCAGATGCCCCGGACTGCCACCCGGCAGTACCGCCGCGCCCTTTCGCCGCTACAGCTCCACATCGTTCAGCGCCACGATGGCACAGGCGTAGACCTTCATGGCCTCCACAAACAGCCGCAGGTTCAGCGCCTCGTCCGGCTCGTGCCCGCCGCCGTGCCCCGGGGCGAAGAGCCTCTGCCTTGCCTCCCTGTCCTCATCGCTCTCCTTCATGCCGCCGGGGCCATAGGAAAAGGCATTCGGCAGCTTCCTGGCGTAGGTGCCGCCTCCCATCACGTAGCTTTCGGCATCGCTTCCCGTGAGCTCGTTATATACATTTGTGAGCACATCCACCGCCGGATGCTCCTTGGGGAAGTAGCCGGGCCTGGAATTGCGCTCCAGCCGGAAGCGGCATCCGTTGGCCGCGCCGTAGGCCCCAAGGGCCGCCATGTCCTCCTGGTCCTTCGCCGTGATGGCGTAGCGGATGTTCAGGGTCAGGCTCAGATGCCCCTCCTCCATGGCCAGCACCGTGCCCGCGCAGGTGGTCTGGCCGGACACTTCGTCCCGGTAGGCTATCCCCACCTCCGCCCCGTCGTACTCTCTTGTGAGCTTCCCGATCTTGGCGAAGAGCTGCCTGTCGTTTTCCGACAACGCTGTCATATTTTCCAGGAAAAGGCACAGCTCGTGGATGGCGTTGACGCTGCCGTGGGGAGCCGCGCTGTGCTTGCTGGTCCCGCAGGCGGTGACGCGGATGCCCCGGGCTTCCATCTCCCAGGAAATCCTGCCGGCTGTTGTGGCCTTGTCCTGCACCGGCCCGCCTGTCGCGCTCTTTTCTCCGGTCCTTTCCGCTGCGTCCCCACATGCTTCTGGACTGCGCTCTCTAGCCGCCGCAGCATCTTCCGGCACGGCCCCGGCCGCTCCGCATAGCCTGGTCAGCTCCTCCCGCAGCCCCACACTGTCCGCCAACAATGCCCAGGCCCGGTCGGGAATCATGTTGCTGGCATTGCCGCCCTTCGCGTCCAGCACCTGAGCGGACACTGCGCCCTCGGTGATCATCTGGCCCTCCAGGATGCCCTTCTCGCCGTAGCACACCGGGAAGCCGCTGTCCGGGGTCATGGACAGCTTGGGCGTGGGATAATGGGCCGTGTAATACGCCATGTCCTCCATCCCCCGCTCCTCGTCCGTGCCCACGAACAGGCACAGCTCATGCCTCAGCGGCACCTTCAGCTCCCGCAGGCACTGCATCACATACAGGATGCCTATGGCAGGCCCCTTGTTGTCCGAAACGCCCCGGCCAATCAGGAACCGGTCCTTCACCACCGGGTCAAAGGGCCCGTTCTCCCAGCCGTTCCCGGTAGGCACCACGTCCAGATGGTTCCAAAAGCCAATCAGGTTGTCCCAATCCTTTTCCTCCCCGCCGATGCTGCCCACCATATCGCCATGGTTCTCGCAGTGGAAGCCGTGCTCTCTGCCGATGGCCAGCATCTCCTCCAGGGCCTGCACGCAGCCTCTCCCAAAGGGCGTGTCGTCCGTGCCGGGCCGGGAGACGCTTTCGATCCGCACCAGCCGCTTGATGTCCTCCACCATGGCATCTTTGTGGCTTTCCAGCCACCCGCTTACCTTTTCGTACAATCCTCTGTCCATGCCTGTTCCCTCTCAATCTATGGTTTTCTGTTTTCCATGCACCGTCATGCTTCCACGATATTGTTCAGCCACACGCCCTTCTTCACCAGCACGAACCCGATGACGCATTTGATCAGATCCAGCATCTGGCAGCTTAGATACAGTGCCGCGATAGCCATGGTGGTATGGCGGCTGAGCACATAGGCCACCGGAATGCTGATGCACCAGAGGAACACGCTGTCGAACAGGAACGTGATGATGGTCTTGCCTCCGGAGCGCAGGGTGAAATAAGTCGTATGCAGGAATGCGAAGACCGGCATGCACAGCGCCGCCACCCGAAGCAATGCCGCGGCCAGGTGCTTTACCTCCCCGCTGGTATTGTACAGCTGCGGGAACAGCGGTGCCGTCAGCGCTACCACGGCCCCCAAACCTACGCTGCTCATCACCGCAAAGGCGATCAGCTTCCGGTCCGTATCCTTGGCCTCCTCCATCTTCCCGGCCCCCAAGAGCTGCCCCACGATGATGGACACGGCGCTTCCCATGGCCACGAACACCACGTTGAACAGGTTGGAGATCACCGTGGAGATGTTCAGGGCCGCCACCGCGTCCAGCCCCCTGGTGGAATAGCATTGGGTCATGATGGCCATGCCCGCAGACCAAAGGATCTCATTGAGCATCAGGGGCGTGCCCTTCCTGACGATGTTCCAGGAGAGCTGCCCGGGAACCTTCCACTCCCTGTAGGCTCCCACGATGAAAGGCATCTTCTCCGGATTCCTGTGGGTCCAGGCAATGACCACGGCCATCTGCACATACCGGGAAATCACCGTGGCAATGGCAGCGCCCACCACGCCCAGCTCCGGGAAGCCCAGCTTACCGAAGATCAGCACATAGTTCAGCGCCAGGTTCACCAGCACCGCCACCACCCCCGCTATCATTGGCAGCTTGGTCTCGCCGCCCTCCCTCAGGGTGCTGGCATATACCTCCTCCAGCACAAAGGGCGGCAGCCCGGCAAGCATCACCCAGAGGTATTCCCGCCCATACCCCAGCGTGGCCTGCAGGGCCTGGTCGTTGCCCTCCCCGTGGAGATACATCTGTATCAGCTGCTCCCCTCCGGCCATCAGAATCACCGTGCCCAGCACCAGGATCCCCAGGCCCACGTAAATCTTGAACCGCAGGGTATGCTGGACGCCCTTGTGGTTCCGGCAGCCGAAGAACTGGGCGCTGAAGATTCCCACCCCGGAAAGCGCCCCGAAGATGGCCAGGTTGAATACCATCAACAGCTGGTTCACGATGGCGATGCCGGACATCTGCTCCGTGCCGATCCGCCCCACCATGATATTGTCCAGCAGGCCCACGAAATTCGTGATGCCGTTCTGGATCATGATGGGCACCGTCACCGTCAGTACCATGCGGTAGAATGCTCTGTCTCCAAATAGCTTTTTCCTGATGTTCATAATTCCTCTCCCATCTATGTACTTGTGTACCCAAACCATAGCTTCTGTCTAAAGTGCAGTGCTGTCTATTGTACACGAAAGGGCCCGGATTTGTCTATGTATTTTCTTGACAATCGTGGAAAAAATGGAGAAAATAATCGCAAAAAAATACGATTCCCGTTGACAGCCCCGCCATTTCTGGTATAATGGACTTATCTCAAAACACATGTGAAAATCAGTTCGCCCGTGCAAGCGGGTCGTTCCATGGCAATTCGCCGACATTTTCACAGGATTAAACTGAAAGGTTGGCGGGGCATTGCAAAGGACGGATCTGGTTTCCGGTGTCCTGCCACGAAAGGAGGACACAACATGGGCTACACGAACAAACCTTTTGACGAGCTGGACGTACTGGACGATTTCCTCATCAACGCGATTGCCGCCGATCCCGAGGTGGGGAAAGCTTTCTGCAGGAAGCTGCTGTCGGTATTGCTGCAGCGGGAAATCGGGGAGATCAGCGTCATCGCGCAATATACCTTTCCTGCGCCCACGCCAGAGTACAGGGGCATCCGCATGGATGTGAAGATTGAGGAATTTCAAGACGGGAATCGGACGAAGCTGACCAATGCCTACGATTTGGAGCCCCATCTCCAGAAAGGCATCGACCTGCCCAGGCATAACCGTTTCTACCAGGCCCGGAGCGATTCCAGGCACATGAAACGGGGCGTGAACGATTTCTCCACCATGCCGAACCTGTTCGTCATCACCATCCTCAACTTCGACCCCTTCGGCTATGACTACATGATGTACACCATCCAGAACCATTGCCTGGAAGTCGAAGAACTGAGGTACGAGGACGGCTTGAAGTTCGTCTATTTCTATGCCGGCGGCACAAAAGGCGGCAGCCAGGACATCCGGAACATGCTGCGGTATCTGCAGCACAGTACAGCCGACAACGCCACGGACGCTTCCACCAGGGAGCTCCACGATTATGTCAGCCGGGTGAAGACATCGCCCGGCACACGGGAGGCTTATATGACATTTGAGGAGTTTATCTACTACAAGGAACGGGCAATCGCAGAAGAAGTTACGAAAGAAGTCACAGAAAAAGTTACAGAAGAAGTCACAAAAGACACTCAGAAAAGCACAATGCTGGAAAACATCTATGACCTGCTGGAGGATTCCGGAGAGATTCCCTTATCCCTCAGGGAGTTCCTGGACAAAATCGATGACATCGACCTTCTGAGAAAATATCACAAAGCCGCCGCAAAGGCGGACAGCATCGAAGCTTTCATGGCCAGCATCTCCTGAACCTCAAAAGCCCTATAACCGAATAGGAGAGTCCCTTTCTCCACGACTCGCCGCAGAGCCCGCGGCTGCGCCAGCAGCAAGTTTCCTATAACGGGCCTGTGCACAAAACAATTCCGGCAGCCGGGGCATAGCGCCTCCTCCCGGACTGCCGGAACAAGCTTCTGTTCAGTGATGCCCAATGCCTACGGCTTCTCCAGTCCCATAGCCGCCTCCAGCATAGGCAGATACCACCTCTCATACCCCGCCGGGGTCAGATGTGTCCCGCTGCCGTCTGCCAGGCGTTCCGCCCTGTCGTAGGTATATCGCCTGCGCATCTCCTCCACGCAAGTGTCGATCTGCCCCTGCCGGAAGATGTCCACGCAGGGGATGCTCCATTTGCCGCAGACCTCCCTGGCTGCCCTTTGCAGCACCTCCTGGAGCTCCATGTCCCTGCCCGGCATTCTGTGGATGCAGACATAGAAAATCCTGCTGTCCATGTACTTCTCCCGCAGCAAAAAGCAGATTCTCTCGAAAGCGCCGTAAAAGGTGGCCCTGTCGTAATCCCCGCCGTAGGACAGGGTCATTTTCCCCACGCGGCCTTCTATGCTGCTCAGATAGGCGTCATTGGTCAATCCGTCAAAAACGATATAGTCCGGGACCTCCTCCGGCGCCGCCTGAATCTGGGCGGCCACATCCGGAACCCGCTTTCTGTCCTGAGCATCCAAGCCTTCTGCAATTTCATCGTTTGGGATGACCGTGGCCCCGTTCACGGCATATTTGTGGTAGGCCAATCCGTATTTTTCCGCCAGCGCGTCCAGCATCCCTACGTGGATGCAGTGCCCATCCACCAGGGAATCGCCGAAACCATACAATACTTTTTCCATTCTCCCTTACCTCCCTCTGACCGCAGTTCTTCCTCTCCTGCCTCTGCTCCGATTCCTGTTTCCTTCCCTTTGTCCTGTCGGCGGCATTTTGCTTTTACAGTCAGCTTCTTTCAGCCTTTCGCTGCCCTTTATGCTCCTTGCTGTCCATTGCCGTCTGCTACCGTCTTTTGCCACTCCGCATCCACAGGAGGCCGTTCCTGTCCCCTGGTCAGGTAAAATCTGTCGTAGCGCATGCCTGACGCAAGGGCGTATATCGCTAGCACATGCTCCCCCGCCTCCAGCTCCAGCCGGCAGGCCGGTATCCAGCGATAGACCTGCTCCGCCTCGTACCGCCACAGGCTGCCTTTCCCATATAAAGCTTCCCCGGGCAGCATCCCGCCGTCTATCCCGACGGAGAAAAATCCTTCCTCCAGCACATTGAACTTGGACAGCATCCAAAGCGTGTAGGCGCCTCCTGCGCAGCAGATGCGATAGTTCAGGCTGGGAGCCTGGCTCCCCTGCCAGCGCTGCTTCGGCATCCGTATGTACATGGCCAGGCCGGTTCCGGCATAGGATTCGCTGCCGCAATGCCGCCAGAGCATGGTCGAAGCGTCCGCCTCTACCTGTCCCTGCTCTGTCCAGGCGAACCTGCTCCGGGCCAGCGCTGCCGCTGCGTCAATCCGGATCGCCCCATCCTGTTCGGCGAAAATCCGTCCGCCCTGTTCCAGATACCGTTCAGGTGTCGTCGCCTCTCCGTACTTTTCCGTCCGCACTTCCCTGCATGCTACGGCAAGGCAGTCCGCGTCCCCTTCCATATCCGCATAGTAAACCGGCCTGGGCGGCAGGACGCAGCTTCCGTAAAATCCGCCGCACCACTTTGCCATGTCCCACTCTGCCGGCAGCGCCTGTGCACCCCGGATGCCCGCCAGGTTGTTCTCCTTCCGGGGCTGCGTGTAGATTACCATCCGGGAAAAGGCAAAATACCTGTCCACAGCCCACACGCTGAGCCGATGCCTGCCAGGCCCCACCCCTTTCAGCTCCAGGTACAGCCTGTCCACATTGTTCAGCACGTTTTCCTTCCAGTTCCCCCGCCACTCGTCATTGGACAGGGACTCTGCCACCTGCACGGGACCATCGTCCAGGGATATGCCGATGCGCAGCCTCCCCACGGAATCCAGCGAGGGGAAGCGATGGATTTCCAACAGGAAATCTCCCTGGCTGAATGTGTAAAAGCTGTAGACAAGGGGCTGTCCGGCCCCTATCTCCTCCGGCTCCCGCCGGACGCGGGACTCCGCCAGGCTGCCCTGCATCCGCCCCAGCCTGGGAATCAGGCGGAATTCTCCGCTGGGCTTGGCCCTCCCGGCCTCCAGCGCCACCAGCCCGTCCTCTTCCACCGCATATGTGGTTTCTGTCTCCCAGTCAGCTCTTACCCCATGACCGCTCTCCGGCCTGCAGACGCTTCCCGCTTCATGACCGCTCTGCACAGCACAGCCCTCATCCCGGCAGCGCTCTGCCGCAAGCCCAAGGCTCCCATCCCTCATATCCCCAGGCGCCATAGTCCTCACTGGAATCCGCTTCAGGCTGCCGTCGTCCAGGTTCTCCACCAGAATCTCCCCGGCCCGGTTTTCCGTCACATCCCGCACCTGGATGAGGATTCTCCTTTCCTCCTGAACCACTGCCTGCTCCTGGGAAAGCTCCGCCCACCGGGGAGCCTGCAGGCGCACCCTGAACCGCCCTGTGCCCTGGTTTCCGATCTCAATCCACTTCTCTCCGGGCGTAGCGAAGCATATCTCTTTCCCCTCGTTCCATATATCCACCCGCATGGAGGGCGCGCCCTCCACCTTAAGGGGCGGCGTGCACACCGGCATCATGGCCGCCCGTGGAGGCGGGAATCCCTCGGGATTCAGAATGCCCCTCCATTTTCCGCCATGCATTACATTATTGTAATAATGCAGCATCCGCCTGCGGCCATCCTCCGCCGCCCTTGCTTTCTTTGTATAGAGGGATGCCGCCTGCATATTGCCCCGGTCGTACATCAATGTGCTCCTGTCCCCATAATAATAGGCCAGGTTGGTGAAATAGGCCGCATGGATCCGCATCAGAACCAGTTGGTAAAAGGCGTCCCTCTCCTCCCTCGGCAGCTCCCCATACAGGGCGTTCCCCCTTTTGAACAGCTCCTCATACCGATGGATGCGCACCGCCGCCTCGTCCCCGTAGGCAGTCTGGGAGAACGCGTCATAGTCCATGTTCTCAACCTTGCGCACATTGGTGAGCTGGGAAAAGTCGTTCAAAAGCCGGGACACCTCTTTTCCCAGAGATTCCGCACCGCCGCAGGCCTTCCCCGCCGGAAAAGTGCGGTTCACCCAATCCTCCACGAACGCCTCCACATCCTCCGTCAGCGCCCCCTTTTTTCCAATCTCCCAGGCAAGCCTTAGAAAAAACGTAATCTCCTGCTCCAGGGGCTTCATGGCGCCGCTGTTGAGCACCCAAAGCTTGCGGATGCCCTCATCCCACGCCTTCTGCAGCTCGTTGCGGGTGTGGGCCAAAGGGATGGAGCAGAGGAACACATAGGACATGCTGGGGGGAGCCCAGTAGGAATTGTGGTAATAAATGCCGTTGCCCCCTTTGCGCTTCTTCTCCGCCTCCGACGGGTAGCGGCGGATATAGCCGTAGTTATCGTTAGCCCAGACTAACGTCATGTCCTCCGGTATCTCCAGGCCATTGTCATATAAGTCCAGCACTTCCTTGTAGGGGATGAAAGTCATCATAGGAAGCGGTGTGTCAGCCTGTGCCCCGCCTTTCTCTCCGTGGACCTCCCGCAGGATTTCCCGCTGATCCGCGATGATCCGCTCCAGCAGCGCCACCTTGGCGGCCCGAATTTCCTCCTCGGGCTTCCCCTCCAGCCCTTTGGTCTCAAAGCCGGAATCGTGGATGCCCCGCATCCCCAGGGTATAGCACACCTCATAGTCCCGGTTCTGCTCCACGCTCTCCCGCCAGTACTCCTTTAAGATCTCCCGGTTCCTACCCTCTATGGAATAGTCATAGACCGCATCCTGATATCCCTTCCTCTGAATCCAGGGCTTCCACTCCCTGTTGTTGGAGCGCATCAGCATATCGCAGTGGGACGTGCCCACCACGATTCCCATCCGTTCCGCCAAAGCGCCGTTTTCCGGCGTCAGGTTGAAAGAATTCACATGCATGGCAGGCCAGATATAATTGGCCCGCAACCGCAGCAGCAGCTCGAAGATCTTCTCATAGCTCTTCACCCCGATGGTGGGCTCCCCCAGGAAATTCTGCACCCAGGCCTCCAGCTCCTCCTCGTCATTGATGAAGATTCCCCGGTACTCCACCGAGGGCCAGTCCGTCACACAGTACCCCTCCTCCAGGGAGAATGCCTCCCTGGGCCTCACGGGCACGTCCGCAAAAAAGTACCAGGGGGAGACGCCCAGCCGTTCGCAGAGCTCATAGATTCCATAGATCGTGCCCCGCCTGTCGGAGCCAGTAATATATAACACCCCGTCTTCCACCCTGAGCTGGTAGGCCTCCTTATGCATCCTCCCGTCTTCGCCCTGCATCAATGCCTCATGGCCGCTCTGCCCGGCTCTCCTCCCCCTTTCTTTCCCGGCAAGCGTCCGGATGGCAATCACGGTCTCTCCGGCCCGGGCCGCCGCGGAGAGCATCTCCTCCGTTGTCGCCGCCGACCCCGGAGCCATCTCCGCCCCCGCCTGACCCATAACCGCCTCTGTCCTTGCCACCTCTGCCTCGGGGAACACCTTCCCCAAATCCCGCTCCAAATTGCCGATGGCGATCTTTACCGCGTCCGTCTCCTCATTGCCATAATACAGCCTGATTTTTCCCTTTGCCTGAATCTCGAAACCCATTTTTATGCTTTCCTTTCTCTCCGAACCGGAGGAGCCTCCACATAATCCGCCATGGCGCTGCCCACCGCTTCCCCCACCAGATTGTAGGCCCTCTGGTGGTAATGATAGTCGTCCTTCATCTCCTGGAGGTAAGGCGCGAAGCTGCCTGCCAGAATGAAATCCTCCTCCCGGCACAATGCCGCCTGGGCATTGCGGATGACTTCATAGCGCCTGTCCCACTCCAGCCCGGTCAGTTGTCCCGCCCCGCCGGGATACTTTACGTAATTATAATGCCCAATCTGCACCAGGAAACATTTCTCCGCCCCCCGCACCCGGAATGCCTGAAAGATTTCCCTGACGTTCGCCATGTAGTCTTCCCCGGTCCGCCCGGCATCCCCATCGCTCTCTCCCTGGCACCATACCACCCATATCCTGTCCACAGCAAAGCGGTTCTCTGCCAGGAATCCCTTTGCGCGCTCCAGCCTCTCCAGGGCATCCGCCAGATAGACCTGCTTCCAGGATACCGTGTCGGAGCCGCCCACGGAGGCGGACACTCCCACGATCCTGCGCCCTGTCCGGGCATAGTAGGCCTGGGCCGCGGCGCTCACCATGCTCCCTGTCCGTTTGGACTTTCCCGCCTCGTCATAATCCCAGATGCCGCCCTCTTTCTCCTCGCCCAGCCCAAAGGGCTCTCCTATGGGCAGAAGCCCTCCCGGATTGCTGATTGCCTTATACTCATAGCCAGCGGCGGCATCGCACAGCACAGCCTGGCCCGCCTCCCCCCGTCCGGACATATTGGACTGACCGGCAAAGAGAATCAGATCCACTTCCTTCTCTCCCAACTCAGCCTCCATGTTTCACCCTCCCCCCTGCCTAAACAGGCATCCATTCGATACCAACCTCCCGCAGCGGCACAAATCATCCCTGTGGAATCCCACAGTTCCAACCGGCACCGCCGCCCTTACGGTTATTCCATCTATCCCCGCTTCCATACCAGCCACAAACCCAAAGCCCCTCACTCCCCATATCCCGCCAGAATCTCCTCCGCCCGCTGCCGGAACCTGGCGGCCGCCTCCTCCCCGGTGAGCACCCCATAGAAAAAGGCATTGGCAGTCTCGGAAAACACATCATTGATCCCCTCCACCCCCGCAGGCTCCGGCGGCGGCATGCTGCCGCACAGCGCCTCGGCCTCCTGGGTAAAGCGGAACATCTCCCGCTGGGCTTCCTCCAGCAGCCTGTCCTCCAGAATGCCCTCCCGCACCTTTCCGGAAATGGGCACGCCCCGCTCTCCCTTCAGAATGGCATTGGCCTCCCTGGAATTCAGGATCCAATCGATGAACCGTGCACATTCTTCCTTTACGCCGGATGTCTCCGCGATGGACCAGAACATCCCGGGCTTCCTCCACAGCCCCAGCGCCTCCCCCTCCTCCGCCAGGGGCGGCGTGACGATTTTCAGGCCCGGGTTCACATGGCTCACCTTCACGGCAAAATTGTTCCACTCCTGCATCATGCCGCACTCTCCCGTCACCACGGGGAGCTGTTCCATCCCCCCTGCATTGAGGGCAGCCCAGCTCTCGGAGGCCGGGGCCGCCCCCATGTCCATCAGCTCCTTGAACAGCGCCAGATACTCCACATAGAGGGCATCATCCTCATACCCCAATGTCCTGCCGTCCCGGGAGAAAAGCCGCTCCCCATGCTGCCGCAGCCAATACTGGTACAGGTTCATATCCAGTACCGGGGTCATGGCCACCCCATATTTCCCTGTCCGCTCCTTTATCTTCCTGCAGATGTCCGAAAAGTCCGCCCAGGTCCAGTCAGGCTCAGGGTAGGAAATCCCCGCCTCGTCGAAGACCGCCGGATTATAGACCATGGACAGCAGCGATGTCCCCGTGGCAATGCCCCGCAGCTTCCCCTCCACCCTGCCGCTGTCCAGGATGTCCCTGTCCATCTCTTCCGTCCGGATGATTCCGCCCTCCACAAAAGCCGTCAGGTCCGCCAGCGAGCCGTTCTGCGCATAGGTGTTGATATACTGATAGTCCATCTGAATCAGGTCCGGCATATTCCCTTTGGCCGTCTCCAGGGAAATCCACTCGAAATAATCGTCCCAGGTAAAGGACAGAATTTCAAAGCTCACCTCCGGGTGGGCCTCCGTATACAGCTCCAGCGCCTTCCCGGTCATTTCATGCCGCTCGTCCCCGCCCCACCAGGCGATCCGGATCGTTATCTGCTCCCTGTCATTCAGGGCCTCATGTACCGCCGTCCTCCCGCACCCGCCCGTCCACAGGACAGAAAGGAGCACCAAAAACGCCCCCCCTGCTCTCCATGCCTTCTTCATGCTGCCTCACCTCCTGCTGCACCTTCTCCCGGTACTCGCTGGGCGTCATCCCCGTGCTCTTCTTGAACAGCTTGGAGAAATACTGCCCGTCCGCCGCATATCCCGTCATCTCCGACACCGCGTAGACCATGATGTCCGGCTCCAGCCGCATCAGCTCCTCCGCGGCTGAAATCCTGATGTCCAGCAGAAATTTCGTGAACCTCTTCCCGCACCTCTTCTGGAAGAACCTGCCGAAATAATCCTCGTTCACATACAGGATCTCCGTGGCCAGATAATGGAGGCTCAGCTTCTGATCCTGAAAATGGCGGTAGATCTCCTCCAATGCCTCCAGATAGCGCTGCTCCTCCCTCTTTTCCGCATTCCCGGGCTTCTCCCCTCTGTCCGTCTCTGCCCGCCGGCCCTGGGCTGCCCCCATCTTCGAAAGCCGCCAGATCTGCCCGGCGGCGGCCACCATCAGGGACTGCCCGCTCTCATCCGCCATGCAGCCCTCCCCTGCCTCCAGGCCCGCGCCGTAGAGATAGCGCAGCAGCCAGTCCATGCGCGCCCTTTTTTCTCCCAGGGTGAAGCCCCTCTTCTGCATCCGCAGGAAAGACACCTGCAGGGACTGCAGCAATTCCCCGTAATCCTCTGTCCAGCCCAGAACCGAGAAGTCCAGCAGCAGCTCCATGTCCTGCTTCTTCCCCTCCAGCATCCCGTAATGCAGCAGGGGCTCGCTCTTCAGCTCCTCCCCGATCCGGAACAGCTCCTCAATCTGCCCGTAGAGCCGGGAAAGGCTGTCTGTCCCGGCGCCTGCGCTCAACGCCCCGCGGACGGCGTCCCTGCGGATCCTGGAAAATTCCCTCTGGATTCTGCGCACAATGCGCACCAGCAGCTCCGGCTCCGCATCGGAGATCAATGTCACCACATCGTTGCGTATCACCGTAGCCACATAGGCCCGGTGCCCCTGGTTCTCCAGCAGCTCCTCCAGCATATTGCCCAGGACGAACTCCTCCAGGCCGTTGAAGGACTCCCCGCCCCGAAAGGCCAGGAGCCTTACCCGCCGGGGCTCTGCCTCCCCGGCCGAGAGGTCGAAGAGGTCTTCCGGCCTCCCCTCCTCCCTGTCCAGCAGGAGGTTCCTAAACAGCTGCTTCCTGGCCTGAGGCGCCACCTGGTCGAAATAGGCCTCCCTGCGCTTCTGCTCCCTCTTTGCGTCCACGTCCCTCTTCACCTTGCCGATCGCCTCCACGATCCGCTCCTCGTTGCAGGGCTTTAAGATGTAATGCCTGACCCCCTGCTCCATGGCCTTTGAGGTGTAGTCATATTCGCCGTAGCCGGAGAGCACCGCGAATTCTATCTGGGGATAGGCCTTCCGCACCTTCCGGATCAGCTCGATGCCGTCCATGACAGGCATCTTGATGTCCGTGAGGATGATGTCCGGCTGGAGGCTGCAGGTCTTCTCAAAACCCTCCAGGCCGTTCCAGGCCGTGCCCACTATTTCGATGTCATACTGCCCCCAGTCGATGAGCTGCGCCATCCCCTCCCGCTCGAACTCCTCATCGTCCACAATCAGAAGCCTGTACATTCTGTTCCCTTTCCTCCCCATCGTCCAGCATCGTCTGTCATTCGCTGTTTCGTCTGTAAATACTCACTTTTACGTTTCCTCCGCCGGGCGCTTCGGGATGCGTATCCTCACGGTAGTTCCCGTGCCGGGGGCGCTGTCCACGGAGAACTCGCTCTCCTCAAAGAGGAGCCCCAGCCTTTCCCGGATATTGGCAAGCCCTATGCCGTTTCCCTTAGGCCTGACGGTCCCGTCCCTCACCGCCCGCAGGGTCTCCCCGTCCATGCCCGGCCCGGTATCCGACACTTCATAGCAGATGGAATCCTCCGCCTCCCGGACGCTGACCCGGACGGTACACTTCTCCAGAGATTCCTCGATGCCATAGCAGATGGAATTCTCCACCAGAGGCTGCAGGATCATCCTGGGGGTCAGGTAATCCTTCAGGTTCCCGGACTTCTCCACCAGAAATTCCGCCCGGCTTTTGTACCGGTAGGACTGAATCGCCATGTAGCCCTCCACCGACGCCGTCTCCTCCTCCACAGTGGCGTAAGGCTCCTCCGTGAACGCGGAGCGCAGGAGATTGCCGAACTCTATGATCAGCCTTTCCACCTCATCGTTCTTCTTCCACTTCACCATCCAGTTGATGGTGTTCAGGGTATTGTAGATGAAATGGGGATTGATCTGGGCCCGCAGCATCCGGTAGCTGGTGTCCTTCAGCAGGATCTGCTTCTCATAGTTCTCCCGGATCAGCTCGTTGATCCGTCCCAGCATGGTGTCGAACTCCCGCTTCAGCTGCCCGGTCTCGTCCCTCCTGCCATCCAGCGCAAGATTCCTCCTGGCGCCCTCAAAGTCCCCTGTCTCCACGATCCGCATGGAACTGGTCAGCTCTTGCAGGGGCCTGGTGATCGTCCTGATCAGCCCCTGCATGCCCATGGCGAACACCGCCGCCAGCACCAGCGATGCCGTGATCAGGAGCATGCGCGCGAACCGGATCTGCCCGTAGATCTCCGTGTAGGGGAACATGTTGGCGTACATCCAGCCGGTGGCCCGGGAATAGAGATAGCACACGAAGTACCTCTCCCTGCCCATCCGGACGATTCTGTAGCCCTTGCCCTCCTGCCAGGCGGGGAGCGCCGCGTCCCGGGCTCCCTCGTCCTGATAGATCATCCAGCCGTCATTATACACGGAAAGGCTGGCGTGCTCCGCCTCCAGATTGCGCACGTTCCTGTCTATGATGCCTGCCACGTCGCAGCTTAACACCAATGTCCCCAGATAGGTCAGGCGGGCGTTCTCCTTCTCCAGGATGTTCCTGGCACAGAGGAAATCCCCGTGCCCTGCGTCCGGGTTCCTCGTCACGCACCCTCCTCTGGCGGCCGACAGAGGCTCCCCAAGCTCCTCCTTCACCTCCTCCGGCAGATGCTGCGCCCGGATGCCCATGACCATGTCCGCCTGTTTCCCGTCATAGTAGGCCGCGCTCTTTACATTGCGGTTTCCGTTGATCTTGAAATTGATCAGCTCCCTGAGGTTCAAGAGCCCCAGGGCATAAGCGGCCTCGGACACCTCAGCCCCTTCCAGCCCCACGAGCTGCTCCTGGATGTCGTCGTCCATGGCGATCTCCGCGCTCAGGGCCTCGATCTCCTCCAGGGAGCGGTTCACCTCCTGGGTAAAATAGTCCAGCTCCTGCAGGGACTTTTCATAAAGCTTCTCGTCATAGACGGAAAGACATATCTGTAATACTATCTGGGAGGCGATGCAGAAGATAGCCAGGAACAGGATAAAGGCAAGCGTCACCTTCCCCGCCAGCGTACAGTCATAATATCTCTGCCGTATCTTTTCCCACATATCCGCCCGCTCCCTTGCCACTGCCCTTTGCCAGGCAGCTTGGATTCTATCATAGCACAGTTTCTCACGAAATACCATATCACCGAAAAGGCTGCCATGAATCAGCAGCCTTTGTCGGATTTGTTTCCACTTCGCTTTACTCTATTTCCATGCTGTCGATCGCGCTCTGGAAGACGCTCAGATACTCGTCCACATTCATGCCGTCGAACACGGCTACAAACGCATCCCAGCTCTCGTCCGTCACGCCGTCCGTGATGAATGTAGCCATATACTCCTTCACGGCGTTGGAGATGTCCGTCTCCTTCAGCGCATTGGCCTGGAGCTGTTCTGACGTCAGCGGCGCGATCTCCAGGTAATCGTTGGAGTACTTCTGCAGAAGCCCTGCCCCGTCATAGGTCTGGCAGTACCCGGTCTTCTCGATTCTCTGCTCCGGCCACTGGAACACGGAGTCGATGTATTTGCCCGGGCCGAAGAACAGCGTATTGCAGTCCAGGAAATTCTTGACGTCGATGTCGCCCATCATCAGGGTCTGCACCTTGCCGTCCTCGTCATACTTCCAGCCGGTGCCGTCCGTGGCGTCCTTTTCGCCATAGTACAGGGAATACATCATCTCTGTCTCCAGCATGGCGTCTAACAGGCGCAGGGTCTGGGGCACATACTGGTTCGTGGCGGTGATGAAAGCGCCCTTGCTGGCCCTCTCTACGGAGCGGTACATGCAGGCTCCCTCATCCTGGGGCGTATACAGCGTACAGGTAGCGGCCACGCCGTCGTCAAAGTTCATGGCCTTCAGCCTCCAGGCCGTGAAGAAGCCGGACTTGTCCTCGTTGAACTTGGTCTCCACGGTAGGGCCGTCCTGGGAAATCATCTCCGGATCCGTCAGCCCCTCCTCATAGCAGGTATGGAGCCATTCCATGCATTTCCGGAAGCCCTCCTGGGTAGGGGTGAACTGCACCTTCTTGTCATTGTCCAGGTAGATCCATTTGTTGCCCGCGGGAACCCCGAACATGGGAAGCATATAGCGCACGCTGTAATACCCCGCATCCAGGGTCATCTGCAGAGGAACCTCGTCCGTAGCGTCCCCGTTTCCGTTGGCGTCCTGCTCCTTGAACGCGCGCAGCACCTCCGTGAGCTCCTCCACATTGGTGGGCGTCTCCAGGTTCAGGTTGTCCAGCCAGGCCTGGTTGATGAAGTAATGTGCCGGCGTATTGATGTACTGGCCTACCATGTACCCGATGGCATACTTGTTGCCGTCGGATGCCACCAGGGCTTCGCAGGGATCCGTATCCTCCGCCGCCCGCCTCTCGGTATAGTTGGGCATATATTTGCTGGTCAGGTCATCGTTCAATGGAATCAGGAGCTTCTGGGATACCCCGTATTCCTCCTGATCCACGGCCGTGTTGGGGGTGATGATCAGATCCGGATACTCCCCGGAGGCGAACATCAGGTTCAGCTTGGTGGACCAGTCCGTGCCCTTGATCACCTCCCATTCCAGATGGATGCCTGTCTGCTCCTCCAGGCGCTGGATGGCCGGCATCTCAGAGGGGTCCGTCAGGGAATCCGAGTCCCGGATGCCCTGCATGACCTTCAGGGTGATAGGCTCATTGACGATGGGGAAGCCTGTCTCGTTGAAGTTCGAAGCATCTCCGGCGCTTTCTCCTCCTGCGCTGCCCTCAGCCTGGGCGGAGCCTCCCTCTCCCCCGGCGCCCTCCCCGGACGAACCGGTGGATGCCGGATCCGCGCCACAGCCCGCCAGCGACGATGCCGCCAGCATGGCGGTCAACATCAGTGCCATTGCTTTCTTTTTCATGAAAACCTCCTTGTTACGTATATGTAGTATTTTGTGCTTCTATATGGAAAGCAGAGCCCTTGCTGCTTTTGCCACCATTCCCTTCCCGGGCCGTAAGCCTGCCCGGAGCCTACCCTTTCAGGGAGCCGATCATGACGCCCTTCTCGAAATACTTCTGCATGAACGCATACAGGACGACCACAGGGCCGGTGGCCACCACGATGATGCAGTATTTCGCCACCTGGGCTACCTTTATGGCCTCCGCCATGGAGGACATATCGTCAGCCATGTTCATCATGTAGTCCCCTGTCTTGTCCACCTGGAGCGTCGCCAGGATCTCCCGCAGAATGGTCTGCAGCGGGAAGAGGTTCCTGTCCCGCAGATAGACCAGCCCGGTAAAGAAGTCATTCCATTTCGCCACGCCGTAGTACACGGCCAGCACCGCGATGATGGTCTTGCTCAGGGGAACCACCACCTTTGCGAAGTAGGCGAAGTGGCTGGCCCCGTCTATCATGGAGGCCTCGTAGAGCTCGTGGGGGATGCTGGTCTGGATGAACGTCCTCGCCACCATCAGGTTCCAGACGCTTACGCTCCCCATGAGGATCACCACCAAAGGCGTATTGTAGAGCCCCAGGTCCCGCATGGTCAGGAACGTGGGAACCAGCCCGCCCCCGAAGAACATGGTGAAGACGAAGAACAGGTTGAAGAGCGCCTTCCCCTTGAACTTTGGCCTGGAGAGCACATAGGCCCCCAACAGGGTCACCACGATGCTCAGCACCACGCTGCTGAATGTATACAGGAAAGAATTCCCGTAGGAGCGCAGCAGCTCATTGTATTTGAACACCGCCTCGTATCCCCTCATGGAGATGCCCACCGGGTGCCATACCACCTCGCCCCGGACGATGGCGTCGGGGTCGGAGATCGAGGCGATCACCACCAGATAGAGCGGGTAGAGGATCATGAACATGATTGCGGTCCAAAATATGGTATTTACGATCCTGAAGATTTGATTGCTTCTGCTCAGCTTTCTTTTGCCCGGTTTTACGGACACTGACGTACTCTTCGCCATAACTGCAGCACCTCCCTTTCCCTAAAACAGTCCCACGTCCGTGGCCTTCTTGGATATCCTGTTGACAGTGACGATCAGGATAAAGTTGATGATGTTGATGAACAGCCCGATGGCCGCGGTGTAGGAGAACTGCCCGCTCCCCAGACCTACATTGTAGACATAGACGCCGATGATGTCCGAGGTGGGGATGTTTCCCGCTGTCTGCATGACCAGGGCCTTCTCCGTATTGCTCCCCAGGAGCTTTCCGCAGTCCAGCACCAGCACCATCATGATGGTGGGCAGGAGGCTGGGGATGTCTATGTAGCGGATCTTCTGCCAGATGCTGGCCCCGTCGATCTCCGCCGCCTCATAGAGGGAGGTGTCCACCCCCGCCAGGGCCGCGATGAAAAGGATGGTGCTATAGCCCGCTCCCTGCCAGATGCTGGAGATGATGTAGATCGGCCGAAACGCCCCCGCGCTGGACATATAGTCCACTGCCTTCAGGCCCATCCAGCCCCGAACCGTGTTGAAGATGCCGCTGGTGGGGGACAGGAAGATGTAGAGCATGCCTGCCAGCACCACCGTGGAGATGAAATACGGCACATAGATAGTAGTCTGGATTCCTCTCTTTACCTTCTCGTTGCGGATCTGGTTCAGCATGATGGCCATGATGATGGGAATCGGGAACCCGCAGATCAGATTCTCCAGATTCAAAATCAATGTGTTGGACAGCAGCCGCACGAAATAATAGGCATTGAAAAATGCTTCGAAATGCTTGAAGCCCACCCAGGGACTCCCGTTGATGCCCATCACCGCCTTATAGTCCTTAAAGGCAATCTGTATTCCGTACATGGGCATATAGTTGAAGATGAAGAAATATACCACTGCCGGAAGTATCATCACATAGAGCTGCCAGTTGTTCCTGAAATAGCTTTTCAGACTCTGCTTGTTCTTTCCCTTTTTTGTCAAGACCTGTTTTTCGCCTTTCATAGATGACCCCCTTCTGCTTTTGTCTGTAGCGACTATCTATATTCTATTATCCAAATATCCTGCTTTCCCGCCATGGAATTATCCGTGCAGACACCTGAAAAAAACCGACTTGCGAAATATTCAGAATAGTCACAGAAAAAGTCACAAAAGAAGTTACGAAAGAAGTCACAAGAGAAGTTACTAGAGAGGTCACTAGAGAAATCACAGAGGAAAATACAAAAGAAGTTACAAAGAGGACGCGCAGATCCCCGCGCCCCTACCTCCCCACCGGCACCAGTCTGCCGTGGAGCACATACCGGGCATCCCGGAAGGAATATTCACAGGTGGACAGCACCACGTACCGGGCCTCCGGCTCCTCCCGGAAGTCCATGTCCGCCTGGAAATCGGATCTCTCCGCACAGGCCGCCAGATACGCCTCCAGCTCCGGGCCGGGGCCGGTAAAAATGGTGTAGGCTTCCGAATCCGCCGGGGTGACGTACCCCGCAAACAGTTCGATCCGGTAGTCCCCTTCCGGCGTCAGCAGCCACATCCGGGGATGGGCCTCATAGAAGCCCTGCTCCGCCCATTTCTCCAGACAGGCGAACATGCTCCCGTCCTTCATATGATGGCCGTACAGGATCGTGTTTGCATCCGCGAAACCGGCGCTGCAGGCCGCGTCCACGAATATGGCGCCGGAGCTGTTCTCCCTTCTGTCATAGCCGTGGCTTAAGTAGAAGCTGTTGTCCTCCCCTCTGACCAGGGGATAGCTGATGGGCGTGTCCTCGCAGTACAGCCATCCGGCCACGTCCCCGTTCACCTGCTCCAACGCCCCAAAGTCCACCACAAGCGGGGGGACTAGCGTCCCACCGGAAGCCCCCTGCGCTTCCGGAGACGCTTCGTCCCCCTGCTCCTGTGTTTCCTTCCATTCCTCTCCCGCCGTGTCCACAGCCCCTGAAATGTGGGCGAACCTTTCCTCCGCCTCCCGGTAGGCCTCTCCGTCCCTGTGATAGCGGTACAGAATCCTCCCCACCGCGGCTATGGAGAGCAGGAAGACCGACAGGGCCGCAGCCGCGGCCATGCGCCGAATCCCTTTTCCCATGCATGCCTCCACACAGCCTGCTTCCTCCGCCTTCCGGGCACCTGCCCCTCCGGCAGCCCCCGTCCGGCCTCTGCGCTCACAGCGCTTGCTGCCTATTGTGCTTCCCCGTCTTCCTCCCGTCCGGCCTTCGCTTTCCTTCTCGAGGCGAGCATCACCCACAAAGCCGCCACCACGGCTGCGGCTCCCGCCACGGCTATGCAGACGGATGCCCATATGGGGAACCGGAACCCCGAAGCTTCCCGCTCCGCTCCGTCCTCCCCGTCAAAGCCGCCCAAAGGCGTCTGCCCCTCGTCCAGGTCCACTTCCTCCGGCGGGCCATCGTCCCCGTCCGGCTCCCGGGCATCATCGCCCTGGCCTCCGCCCGGGTTCTGGGCATCTCCTCCCTGGCCCGCGCCGCCGTCAGGCTGGCCCTCTCCCTGGGCCTGGCCCTGCCCCGGCACGTTCCCGGCCTCCCCCGGTGCGCCCGCCGCGCCGCCTCCGGCTGCACCGGC
>CAMTBF010000005.1 GCA_947068385.1 uncultured Lachnospiraceae bacterium | reverse complement strand
ACAGGCCTGTGAAATCCCTGGAATTCCGGAGAGTTGTCCACAGTTTCCACAATTTCCACAAACCGGCCCCGGGCCTGCACCCGGAAACGGATTCAGGCAATTTGACTATTTTCTTTTTCCGGACACTATGCTATACTTTTGCTACTGCGTCAGTCCGGCGCATTGTGAAACGATTGTATGGAGAGGCAGGGGAGAGGCAATGGCGCGCTTGACGATTTATCCGGACAACCATGTGGATTCCACAGTGGTGTCCAATCTTTTCATCGATGAATATATGAAGGATGCCAATGACGCCCAGCTCAAGGTCTATCTCTACCTGCTCCGCATGATGAACGCCCATCTGGCCACCAGCGTGTCCGATATCGCGGACAGGTTCAACCACACGGAGAAGGACGTGCTGCGGGCCCTGCGTTACTGGGAGAAGCAGCAGCTCCTGAGCCTGGACTATGACGGGGACAAGAACCTGGTGGGCATCCATATCCATGACCTGACCGACGGGGCCAGGGGAGCCTCCGGGGCGGGCGGGCAGATGCCGGCCTCCTTCGTGCCCATGCCTGTCATGCAGGCCGTGGAGGACGCCCGGAGGGACGCTGCGCCCGCAGGCCTTCCGGCGGAGGGGCAGGCGGACGGCCCCCAGGCGGCCCAGGCCTATGAGAAGCCGTCCTACACCGCCGACCAGCTCCGGGAGTTCAAGAGCAGGCAGGAGACCACACAGCTCCTGTTCATCGCGGAATCCTACATCGGAAAGCCGCTGACGCCCTCGGAGATCAAGACCATCCTCTACTTCACGGATGTGCTGCGCTTTTCCGACGACCTGATCGACTATCTGCTCCAGTACTGCGTGGACAGGGGCAAGAAGGATTTCAAATACATCGAGAAGGTGGCGGTGAGCTGGGCGGAGGACGGCATCACCACCCCGAAGCAGGCCCAGAAGAGGGCCAACCGCTACGACAAGAACATCTACGCCATCATGAACGGCCTGGGCAAGAGCAGTTCCCCCACCGCCAAGGAGATGGAGTTCATCACCCGCTGGCTGAAGGATTACGGCTTTTCCATGGACATCATCATCGAGGCCTGCGAGCGCACCGTGCTGGCCACGGACAAGCACCGCTTCGAGTACGCCGAGAGCATCCTGAGCAGCTGGAAGCGCCAGAACGTGCACCATAAGGCAGACATACAGGGGATCGACGACCTGCACCAGCAGCGCAGGAAGAGCGCCTCCTCCAATCCCCCGAAGCAGCCCTGCAACCGCTTCAATCAGTTTACACAGAACAATTACGACTTCGCTGCCCTGGAGCAGGAACTGGTCAGCAACTAAGCGGCACCGGAACAGGAGGCCACAATGGCACTGAGCAATTCTCAATATGAAGCCATCCGAAAGGAATACCAGCGCACAAGGGACGAGAACCGGATCCTGGCGGAGGCCAGGCGGCAGGAGGTCTGTGCCGCCATCCCGGAGTACCTCCCCCTTTCGGAAGCCGTCAGCACCCTGTCCGTGGCCCGGGCCAGGCGCATGCTGGAGGGGGATGAGGACGCGCTGGCCGGGCTCCATGAGGAGCTGGAGGACATCGCCCGCAGGCGCAGGCGCCTCCTTGCGGAGCACGGCTTCCCCGAGGATTATCTGGATCCCGTCTTCCGCTGCCCGGACTGCCAGGATACCGGTTACGTCACCACCGAGGAGGGGCTCAAGGCAAAATGCCATTGCTTCCGGCAGCAGGAGATCTCGCTCCTGTACGCCCAGTCCCATATACAGGAGCTGATAGAGCGCGAGAACTTCTCCGTCCTTTCGTATGAATATTATCAGGGGGATGATTTGCGCCGCTTTGAGGCGGCGGTGGGCATCAGCCGGAGGTTCGTACAGGAGTTCGGGGAGGCCTGCCGGAACCTTTTCTTCTACGGCACCGTAGGCACCGGGAAGAGCTTCCTCTCCGGCTGCATCGCCAGGGAGCTTCTCCAGCGGGGCTGTTCCGTCCTCTATTTCAGCGCCGCCGGCCTGTTCGACACGCTGGCCCGGTATACCTTTGACGGACGGCTGAAGGACAGCCTCCAGGATTTCTGCGAGGACCTCTACGGGTGCGACCTGCTGATTGTGGACGACCTGGGGACGGAGATCACCAACAGCTTTGTGACCTCGTCGCTGTTCTCCTGCCTCAACGAACGCCATCTGCGGGGGAAATCCACCCTGATCTCCACCAACATCAGCCTGGAGGAGCTCAGGGACCGCTACTCCGACCGGATCTTCTCCCGGATCAGCAGCGGCTTCACGCTGTGCAAGCTCACGGGGCCGGACATCCGCATCTTGAAGAAGCGCCTGTCCAACGCCCCCGCTATATAAGAGATATTTACCGATGCCAATCGGAGACTTCTTCCGGCTTCAGACAAAAATGCAGGGACCTGCATGTAAAAACAGAAAGGGACACATCATGGGCAACCGCGAAGAAAAAAGGAATCTGGAAACCATTCCCGTAGGCTCTCTGGGAATCATCGCACTGGAGGGCTGCAGGCCGCTCTCGGAGCAGATCGACAAGTACCTGGTGAGATGGCGGAGGGAGCGGGAGAGCGAGCACAAGGAATCCCTGGCCTTCTCCGGCTATCAGAGGGACTCGTACCTGCTGCAGGCAAGGGTGCCCCGCTTCGGCTCCGGGGAGGCCAAGGGGATGATCCTGGAATCCGTCCGCGGCTTCGACCTCTACCTGCTGGTGGATGTCTGCAACTATTCCCTGACCTACCGCCTGGGCGGCCAGGAGAACCACATGTCCCCCGACGACCACTACCAGGATCTGAAGCGGATCATCTCCGCCGTGGGCGGCAAGGCCCGGCGCATCACGGTGATCATGCCCTTCCTGTACGAGAGCCGCCAGCACAAGCGCTCCAACAGGGAGTCCCTGGACTGTGCGCTGGCGCTGCAGGAGCTGGTGCAGATGGGCGTGGACAACATCATCACCTTCGACGCCCATGACCCCAGGGTCCAGAACGCCATCCCCCTCCACGGCTTCGAGACCGTGCAGCCGGCCTACCAGTTCATCAAGGGGCTGCTGGGCCATGTGGGAGACCTGCAGATAGACGCCGACCACATGATGGTCATAAGCCCTGACGAGGGCGGCATGACCCGGGCCATCTACTGCGCCAATGTGCTGGGCCTGGACATGGGCATGTTCTACAAGAGGCGCGACTACACGAGGATAGTCGATGGGCGCAACCCCATCATCGCACACGAGTTCCTGGGCACCAGCGTGGAGGGAAAGGACATGATCATCATCGATGACATGATCTCCTCCGGGGACAGCGTGCTGGAGGTGGCGGCGGAGCTGAAGAACCGCAGGGCGCACAAGATATTCGTCTTCTCCACCTTCGGGCTGTTCACCAGCGGCCTGGACAAGTTCGACCGGGCTTATGAGGAAGGGATCATCGACCGCGTGCTGACCACGAACCTGATCTATCAGACGCCGGAGCTGCTGCAAAGGGAATGGTACATCAACTGCGACATGAGCAAATACATCGCCTACATCATAGATACCCTGAACCACGATTCCTCCATCAGCGACCTGCTGAACCCCAACGAGAGGATCACGAGCATCGTGGCCCGGTACAAGAGCGGGGAGCTTTCCTCCTGACGCCCCGGGGTCAGACATTACTTTATGCTATCTCCTAAATTTATTACACCTACATTACACTGGAACCGCCGGATCGCAATGACCCGGCGGTTCTGGTGTCCTGGCTTTTTTGTCCGGCCCCGTTTCAGGCCCCGGTGAAGGTGTCGTAGAGCGTCACCACGTTTTCCTGGGCATCGTACATGGTGATGGCCCCGCACTCGATGGGGAGCACGATGGCGAAGGGCTCCTCGGCGTCCACCTGGATGGTCTCCTGCTTCACGCTGTCGTCCACCACGATCTTGCACACCTTGTCCTCGTTCAGGGAGAGCAGCGCGATGCCCTTGTCCTCGAACACCACGCCCTTCACGCCCTCCTCCATATAGGCGTCGGTGCCGCCCTGCCTGTAGAAGTAGCCGTATGACAGGCCCTCTCTGGTCAGATAGATGGAGTAGGCGTAGTTCTCCTTCTCCTCATCATAGAAGAGCATGGCGCACATGTCCTCATTGACGGCCTGGGCCATCTCCCAGCCCCTCTCCACGCCCTGCTTCTCCCTGGCATCCTGCTCCAGCCTGCCCTTCGACACGCCGAATATCCCCGCCTGCCATATGATCAGAAAGGCCAGCAGAACGATCAGCACCAGGCCTATCAGTGCCGGTATCTTCTCTACCTTCATGTCCCTTACCTCCGGTTCCATTGTGATATTTTCTACATTCCGTACAAGCCTGCCTTCTGATGCAATATTCTACCACAGATTCCCAAATCCGTCCAGCCGTAAAACAGGCCTGACTTATTCCCGTGGCCGCCTATTCCCTCAGATAGGTGATGAACTGGTTCCCGCTCTCCTCGAACCAGGCCGCCGCCTCGCTGTTCTTCATGGTATATATGGAGCCGTCCGCGGGATCCATGACGCCCACCTCCACCTCGTTGAAGCCCACCAGCAGCACCGCGCTGTCCCCCACCAGCGCCAGCACGGGGATGTCCCGGTTCACATAGTACAGCACCGCGTCCAGGCTGCAGCCCGCCAGGTCCAGGATGACGGCGTCCGGCAGGCTTTCCCGGAGGATCTCCCGGATCGTCTCCCCCCGCTCCAGATGGTACTGGGTGTTCCGCACCACGCCCTCATAGCCCAGCATGGTGTCCAGGCAGACGGCCAGCGCCCCCCGCTCCGGCGTGGCCTCCGCCTCCTTGATCGCCATGATCTGGTTCTTCGCGGCCCGGTTCCCCCGCTGCCAGATCCTGCGCCCGCTCTCGTCCATGACCCCTCCCGCGGCATCGTAGGCCAGCTCCACGGCCCGGGCGGAGGAGCTGAAGATGCCGCAGGCCCCGTAGGCCCCGTACACATAGAAGCGCTGCGCCTCTCCGGCCTCCGGCAGCGCCAGCGCCCTGCCGCCCTCGTACACCACCTCCTTGGGCGTCAGCACCATGGCGGCCTTACCCTCCGGGGACTTCCGCAGCCGGATCTCCATCTGCCGCTTATACCGCTCCGTGTCCACGGCGGCCAATGCGTTCCTGCCCGCCTCCTCCTCCAGGCTGTTCATCACATGGTCCTGCTCTATCTCCTGGTAGGCGCCGGATTCCAGGCGCATGGCCCGGTCCAGGGCGATCTGGTTGCCGGCCACGGTGCACCCGGTGACATAGACCCCCGGCTGCCTGTATTCCTTCAGCAGCTCGCCGTCGGAATTGCAGATGCATATGGCGTACATGGGGAAGAGGATCCTGCCGGAATGCTCCTCCACCACGTCCGACCCGCGGGCTATGCCGTATATGATGTCCTCGTCCATGAAGCCCAGGGGCCGGATGGCCTCCCCCTGGGGCACCGTGATGCTTTCCTGGACGTCGGTGCCCAGGTCGTGGATGTTCAGCACATTGCTGTGGTAGACGTCCTCCCCGGAGGGCCAGACCATGATCCTGTGGTTCTCCGACACCTGGAGCCCCTCGTCCTGGGCGATCTCTATCAGCCTGGAGCATGTCCTCCGCACCAGGTCGATCCCGTATACCCCGCCGTCCAGCGTGAGGTAGAGCTTCTGCTCCCTGTTCAGGTACAGCAGGCGCTCCATCTGCACCGCCAGCACGGAATAGGGCCTGTCATAGGGGATGTAGAGCAGCTCCTCCACCGTGTTCTGCCCGCTGTTGTAGGTGTAGAGCTGGATGCCCACCTCCCCCTCGTGCCTTCCCCGGTTCATGTATCCGTAGACGGCGAACTGCATGTTGCCGCCCTCGTCCAGGTCCAGGATCTTGATGGCGTGCTGGTCGTACATGGTGCGGGCGTCCGCGTTCTCCTCGTCATAGAAGCTGAAGACCAAAGTGAGCTTGTTGGTGGTGATGTTGTAGCAGAAGAGCCTGTTGGCCGCCACGAATGCCACCACGTTCCCGTCCTCGCTCTCCCGCATGTCCACGTCGTCCCCGGTGATGCCCAACACCAGCCTGTCGTCCACCCGCAGCGTCTCCGCGTCCGGGATCTGGTCCATGGTGCGCTCATAGGCCAGCAGGTAGATCCGATCCGTGGTGTAGCGGATCCTGTAGTGCTCCCGCATCCTGTAATAGGTGCTCTGCCCCTCCTCCCTGGTGGCCACCATGTAGTCCATGAGGTAGGAGGCCGTCTGCTCCCCGATCTCCGTCAATCGAATCATGGGCTCCCCGATCTCCTCCACCGCCAGGTCCCCCCAGGTGAGCTGCCGGAAGCTGCTGTAGATGTTCACGCTGTGGTAAGAGCTGTTGTCCTCCAGCCTGGCGTTGGACTCCATGTACTTGGTCAGCTCCCTGGCCGCCTCCTTGTCGTACAGGCGTTCGTGGAAGTCCAGGCAGAAGGCCGTCTTCTCCTCCACATGCAGGCTGTCGCTCCATATGACCCTGGTGTAATAGGACACCTGCCTGTCCCCCTCCAGGGTGAGCAGCACCGTCAATAGGTATTCGGTATCCCGTTCAATCAGGTCCTTCAGGGCGATGCGCCCGCTGATCCGTCCCTCCGCCTCCACATACTCCGTGATCTCGGTGTCCTCAATCAGCCTGGATCCGTCCGCGCTCCTCACCTGCATGGCGATGCCCGCGACCTCCTCCCCGAAGGTGTCCACCAGGAAGCCGGCGTCCCTGTCCTCCCCCAGCACGGTCACGGTCTCCCTCTGAAAGGCCATGTCCACCGCCTCCCCATAGCCGTGGAGCTGGTTGCACGCCGTGCCCCGCATCACCATGGTGACCAGCGGGAAGGTGGCAGGGGACATTTCCATGGTCAGGTTGTCATGCCCTCTGTTCATGAATTTGTTCACGATGGTCAATGCCGCCAGGAACACCAGGCAGCAGACCATTAGCTTAATGATGGTCTTCTTCATATAACAGCTCCTTCAGGGCAGGATCCACATGCAGGAACTCCATGGCGCGGGCAAGGGACGCGGATTTCCCCGCCCAGGAGCCGCCCGGGCGCATGGCTTCGGACTTCACCGCCCTGATCATCAGGTTCTTCGGCGTGTGCTCCATGTCGATGAACTCCAGGATCTGCACGTCGTACCCTCTCTCCTCCAGCAGGTCGGCCCGCAGGGCGTCCGTGATCAATGCCGCCATGCGCTCCCTGATCACGCCGTAGCGCAGCACGGGCGCAAGCTCCGGGCACTGTATCTGGCCGTTCAGCTCATGCTGGCAGCAGGGCACCGCCAGGATCACATCGGCTCCCCACCTTACGGCCTTCTCCAGGGCATAGTCCGTGGCCTTGTCGCAGGCGTGGAGGGAGACCACCATGTCCACCTTCTCCGCGTCCTGGTAGTCGCTGATGTCCCCCTGCCGGAAGCGCAGGCCGTCGTAATGCAGCTCCTCGGCCAGCCTGCTGCAGCGGGCGATCACATCCGCCTTCAGGTCCAGCCCCGTCACCCGGATGTCCCTGCCCTGGATGCGGTTCAGGTAATAATACATGCCGAAGGTCAGATAGGACTTCCCGCAGCCGAAGTCCACGATGCGGATGGTGCGGCCCGGGGGAAGCTTCTCCAGCACGTCCTCGATGAACTCCAGATAGCGGTTGATCTGCCGGAACTTGTCATATTTGGCCCTGACCACCTTCCCCTCGGGCGTCTGCACGCCCAGGCTCACCAGGAAGTCCACCGGCTCCCCCTCGGGCAGGATATAGCGCTTGGAGCGGTCGTGGGACATGTCCGGGGCCTCGGGCCTTCCCTCGCGCTTTTTGGCCTTGATGGACACTGCCCCCTTTCTGCTGACCAGGACGCTGGCTTCCAGGCAGGCGCAGCTTATCTGCGCCTGCCGGAACAGCCCCTCCATATATCCCGTCAGGCGTCCCTCCAGCTCCTCCCGCTCCAGGTTCGTGTGGAACACCTGCGTGCCGCGGTACAATGTCTCCTGATAGCACATCCTCCCCCGGATGAGCACCGGGCGGACCTTCACCTTCGAGGCCTTCTCCGCATCCCTCGTATTGCTCAGTGTGATCTGTATGATATTTTGATCCGGCAGCTGCCGGAAGAATTCTCTCAGTTTATCCATGGAAACCCTTTCGTCCGTCGGTGGGGCCGCCGTTGCCTTCTCTAGAACCAGGTGGAGAAGCTCCCTCTGCGGCCTCCGTGGCGGCGCTTGTATATCTCGTTGAACAGGAGGACCTGTATCATCTCCTCCGTGGGCGGGCTCTCCTCCTCGCCCTCCAAAATCCGGCACATAGATCCCGCCAGCGCCTGCAGGCTGTACCTGTCCGGGTATTCGTCATAGATCATGCTGCCCTCATAGTCCGTCCTGTCCAGGATCTCCGCTATCCTTCTCTGGCAGCGCCTTACGTCCCCTGGGTACATCTGCTGCAGATATTCCAGATCCCGCAGCAGCCTGGCCTCGTTCTCCGCGCCGCGGTAATCCGGGTAGGTCATATAAAAAGGAAGGGGCCCGTTCCAGCCCCTTACTTTGTCTTCCGGAAGCGGCTGTAACAGCTTAGAGTGAAATTCCATACGCACTCCTCTTTGGGTTTTTAACAGCATATGCGCGTTTTCCTCTGACTGTTACAGGCGATGGTCCACTGCCCCGCTCCGGTTCTTTTTAATTGCAGAAATGATAAAATCACTTTAATACCTGTATCCGTGCGACCGCCCGCTGCAGCGCCGTCTCGGCCCTGGCCAGGTCCGTGTTGGCCGCCTTGCCCTGTAAGCGCCTCTCGGCCCGCTCCATAGCGGATTTCGCACGGTTCTCGTCTATCTCGCCGGGCCATTCGATTATCTCTGCCAGGATCGTCACACCCTCCGGAAGGATCTCCGCGAACCCCGCATGCAGGGCCGCCTTCTTCTCCCCCGCCGGCTCATGGATGTAAAGGATGCCAGGCTTCACGATCACTGTCATCGGAATATGCCCCGGCAGCACGCCGATCTCTCCCTCTGTGGTATTGAACTCCACCATCTCCGCCTGGTCCTCATAGAAGACCCTGTCAGGCGTGATGATGCGCACAAGGAAGCCGCTCTTCTCTGCCATAGTCGCCCTCCGTCCTTATGATACCCTTGCCAGCACGTCGTCGATGCTGCCCGCGTTCAGGAAATAGCTCTCCGGGATATCGTCATGCTTGCCCTCCAGAATCTCCCGGAAGCTGCGGATCGTCTCGTTGATAGGTACGTATTTGCCCTCCATGCCGGTGAACTGGCCTGCCACGAAGAAAGGCTGGGACAGGAACCTCTGCACCTTACGGGCGCGGGATACTACCAGTTTGTCTTCCTCCGACAGTTCGTCCATGCCCAGGATGGCGATGATGTCCTGGAGCTCCTTGTAGCGCTGGAGGATCTCCTGCACACCCCTGGCGGTCTGGTAATGCTCGTCGCCCACGATCCTGGGATCCAGGATGCGGGAGGTGGACTCCAGAGGATCCACTGCCGGATAGATGCCCAGCTCCACGATGGAACGGGACAGCACGGTGGTGGCGTCCAGATGGGCGAAGGTGGTGGCGGGGGCAGGGTCGGTCAGGTCGTCCGCAGGCACGTACACCGCCTGTACGGAGGTGATGGAGCCGTTCTTGGTGGAGGTGATCCTCTCCTGCAGGGCGCCCATCTCCGTCTGCAGCGTGGGCTGATAGCCCACCGCGGAGGGCATGCGGCCCAGCAGCGCGGACACTTCGCTTCCCGCCTGGGTGAACCGGAAGATATTGTCGATGAACAGCAGCACGTCCTTGCCGCCCTTGTCGCGGAAGTACTCCGCCATGGTCAGGCCCGACAGGCCCACGCGCATCCTGGCCCCGGGGGGCTCGTTCATCTGGCCGAAGACCATGGTGGTCTTGTCGATGACGCCGGATTCCGTCATCTCGTGGTAGAGGTCGTTGCCCTCACGGGTGCGCTCTCCCACGCCGGTGAACACGGAATATCCGCCGTGCTCCGTGGCGATGTTGCGGATCAGCTCCTGGATCAGGACCGTCTTGCCCACGCCTGCGCCGCCGAACAGGCCTATCTTTCCGCCCTTCTGATAAGGGCAGAGCAGATCTACGACTTTAATGCCTGTCTCCAGAAGCTCCTTCTCCGTGGCCTGTTCCTCGAACTTGGGGGCAGGCCTGTGGATGGGCTCATAGGAGACTCCCTCCGGAGCCGGCTTGTTGTCGATGGGCTGGCCCAGGACGTTGAAGATGCGCCCCAGGGTCTTCTCGCCCACGGGAACGGAGATCGGCGCCCCGGTGGCCACCGCGTCCATTCCCCTCACCAGACCGTCGGTGCTCCCCATGGCGATGCACCTTACGGTGTCGTCGCCCAGATGCTGGGAGACCTCCACGGTCAGCTCGTTGCCGTCTCTGGTAGGAATGCGAATCGCTTCGTTGATTTCAGGCAGCTTACCCTCATCGAAGCGGATGTCCAGCACCGCACCGATGACCTGAGTAACCTTGCCTCTGTTTTCTCCTGCCATTTCTACCTCTTTCCCGCCCGCTCGCGCGGGCATAAATCTCGTTTCTGTATTACACAGGTTTCCTCACGCTGCGCCGGTCACCCGAGCGCTTCCGCGCCGGCTATGATCTCTGTCAGCTCCTGTGTGATGGAGCCCTGGCGGGCCCTGTTGTATTTCAGCGTCAGATCGCTGATGATTTCCTCCGCATTGCTGGTCGCATTGTCCATGGCCTGCATACGCGCGCCGTTCTCGCTGGCCACCGATTCCCGCAGCGCCCCATAGATCAGGCTGGTGACGTACTTGGGGATGAGCTGGTCCAGCGCCTCCGTGTCCTCCGCCTCGAAGTTCATGATGGCTGTGGCCTCCCCGGAGCCCTCGCTCTGGGCCGCGGCGGCGTCCACCTCCACAGGAAGCAGGCGGAGCAGCGTGGGCACATGGCTCACGGTGTTCTTGAAGCCGGTATAGGCCAGGTAGATCTCCCCGATCTCCCCCGCTGCGAAGGACTCCAGGAGCTTTGCCGACAGCGCGGCGGCATCCGCGTACACGGGGCTCTCCACGATATCGTTGTCGCACTCCTTCACGCAATAGCCGCCCCGGGCAAAGGCCTCACGCCCCTTATTGCCCAGGCAGTAGATGTCCAGCTCCTCCTTCTTCCACTGAGGGTGCCTGGTCACCAGCTTCGTCACATTGGAATTGTAACCGCCTGCCAACCCACGGTTGGACGTAATCACAATCACCGCTTTCCGTCTGGATTCCCCGGGCGTCAGATAAGGATGGTCGATATGCCCCACGCGCTGCAGGATATTGTTCACCGTGTCGTACATGCAGGTGAAATACCCCTTCGAGCGCTCCGCGCTGGCTCTGGCGCGCTGGAGCTTTACTGTGGATACCAGCTTCATGGCCTTGGTAATCTGCTGCGTCCCCTGGATGCTGCTCTTGCGACGCTTTATATCACGCATTGATGCCATATTCTATATCCTCTTTCTATTTGAACTGCTTCTTGAACTCCTCGATCGCCGTCTTCAGGATGTTCTCCGTCTCGTCGGAGATCACCTTCTCGGAGGCGATGTTGCCGGGAACCTCGGGATACTTGGTGTCCAGGAACTCGAAGAATTCCTTCTCGAACCTGGTGATGTCCTCCGTAGGCACGTCCAGGAGATACTTACGGGTCACGGCGTAGATGATGATGACCTGGTACTGGACAGGCATGGGAGCGTACTGGGGCTGCTTGAGCACCTCCTTGACGCGCTCGCCCTGGGCCAGCGTCTCCTTGGTATTGTCGTCCAGCTCGGAGCCGAACTGTGCGAAGCTCGCCAGCTCCCTGTACTGGGCCAGCTCTGTACGGATGGGGGCCGCGATCTTCTTCATGGCCTTGATCTGGGCAGCGCCGCCTACACGGGACACGGAAAGGCCCGCGTTGATGGCAGGGCGGAAGCCCGCGTTGAACATCTCCGTCTCCAGATAGATCTGGCCGTCGGTGATGGAGATCACGTTGGTGGGAATGTACGCGGACACGTCTCCGGCCTGGGTCTCGATGATGGGCAGGGCCGTCAGGGACCCTCCGCCGTACTCCTCGTTCATCCTGGCCGCGCGCTCCAGCAGCCTGGAGTGCAGGTAGAACACGTCCCCGGGATAGGCCTCACGCCCGGGCGGACGCCGAAGCAGCAAAGAGAGCGTGCGGTATGCGGTGGCATGCTTGCTCAGGTCGTCGTACACCACCAGCACGTCCTCGCCGTTCTCCATCCACTCCTCGCCGATGGCGCAGCCTGAGTAGGGAGCGATGTACTGCAGCGGCGCAAGGTCGCTGGCAGTGGATACTACTACGGTAGTATAGGCCATTGCCCCGTATTCCTCCAGGGTCTTCACGATGTTGGCGATCGTGGAGGCCTTCTGGCCGATGGCGACGTAGATGCATCTCACGCCCTGGCCCTTCTGGTTGATGATGGTATCGATGGCGATGGCCGTCTTGCCCGTCTGCCGGTCGCCGATGATCAGCTCACGCTGGCCCCTTCCGATGGGGATCATGGCGTCGATGGCCTTGATGCCCGTCTGGAGCGGGGTGTCCACGCTCTTCCTGGTGATGACGCCGCTGGCCACGCGCTCGATCTTACGATATTTGCTGGTCTGGATAGGGCCCTTGCCGTCAATGGGCTGTCCCAGCGCATTGACCACGCGCCCGGTCAGCGCGTCCCCCACCGGAACCTCAACCACGCGTCCGGTGGTCTTGACAGTGTCGCCCTCGTTGATGTTCCGCGCACTGCCCAAAAGTACCACGCCCACGTTATCCTCTTCCAGATTCAGCACCATGCCGTAGACTTCGCCGGGAAATTCCAGCAGCTCGCCCTGCATGGCGTTTTCCAGTCCATGGACGCGGGCGATGCCGTCCGCCACCTGGATGACCGTACCCACATCGGACACGTCCAGCGTAGACGCATAGCGCTTAATCTGATCCTTGATAACTGAACTTATTTCTTCCGGTCTTAAATTCATGGATCTGTCGCACCTTTCCTCCAGCGGGTCACCCCAGCTGGATTTGTAATAATTGTTTCTTCAAACCGTCCAACTTCGTGCGGACGCTGCTGTCCACCACTCTGTCGTTTATGCGGATGATCATTCCGCCGATGATCGAGGCATCCACCTCGTAATGCATCTCCATGCCTGCATAGCCGCTGGTCTCGAGGAGCCTCTCTTCCACCGCCCGCCTCTGGGCCGCGTCCAGCTCCACGGCAGTGGTCACATAGGCCATGCCGGTCCGCTGTTCCTCCTTCACCCTGTCGGTAAAATAGGCGAATATGGCCGGGAGCTCCTTGTAGCGCTCCTTGGAGACCACGACCTCCAGCAGGCCGGCCAGCTCGTCGCTGACCCGGCCCCTGAAGACGTCCTCCACCACCTGGAGCTTCTCCTGCTTCGGAATCCCGGGATGTCCCATCAGCTCGTCGAACTGCGGATTGGCTGCCAGTATCTCGCCCACACAGCGGATCTCCTCCATCAGCTCCGAGGTCCTGCCCGCCTCCGCGGCCACCTCATACAGGGCCTCGCCGTATGTCTTGGATACTAATTTAGCCATGTCTGTTCACCCATTTCCTTCAAGGTCTCGTCTATCAGCTGATTCTGCATGGCGGTGTCAACGGATGCCGACACGATCTTGCCGGCCATCAGGGACGCGACGACCACGATCTCCCGCTTCACGTCGTCGGACATCTTCTGCTTCTCCAGCTCCGCTTCCACCCGGGCCCTGTCCAGGATACGGGCCGCCTCTTCCCTGGCCTCGGCCACGATCGCGTTCTCATTGGCCAGGGCCTTCCTCCGGGCCTCGCTCAGGATGACCTCCGCCTCCTTGTCAACGTCCTTCAGCTTCGCCTCGTACTCCTTCTTCAGGCTCTGGGCGTTCTGCATGGCGGTCTTCGCGGTTTCCAATTCATTCCGAATCTTCTCCTTGCGGCCCTCCAGCATCTTCCTGGCAGGATTGAACAGGAAATAGCTCAAGATCAGGAACAGGAAAAAGATGGCAATGATCATCAGACAGGAATCAGCCAATAGCTGCCAGTCCAGGTCGAACAGCCTCGACATGGACTCACCTTCTGTTAAAAGTATCATTTCTGCCTCCTTTCTGCCTCCTAAAATGCATCTGCATCTATCTTTCTATGCTCTGCACTTCCTTAAGGCAGAAGGGGTTTTACGAACATCAGCAGGATGGCCACCAGCAGGCCGTACAGACCTGTGGTCTCTGCCACTGCCTGGCCAAGGAGCATGGTCTGCATGACCTTGGGCTGTGCGCCGGGATTGCGTCCCACTGCAGCAGCAGCATGTCCGGCCGCGATACCCTGTCCAACACCAGGTCCGATACCGGCGATAACCGCCAGACCTGCGCCAATTGCGGAACATCCTAAGATAAAGTTTTCATTGAAATCCATTCTTTTTTCCTCCTAAATATGAATAAAAATAAATTATAGAACACTACTTTCTTCCCGCACCTTTATCTTCTGGTGCCATCACCGATCTCGTTCGAAATGTATGTCATGGTCAGCATGCAGAACACATATGTCTGGATTGCCCCTGAGAACAGGTCAAAATACACATGAAGCGCTGCGGGCCATGCCGTGGCGAACCATCCCAGCAGGCCGTACAGCAGTGCCATCATCGCCGTTCCCGACAGGACGTTGGCGAACAGACGCAATGACAGGGATATCGGCACCGCGATCGCGCTGATCACATTGATCGGCATCCAGATCGGCAGCCAGGGCGGCAGCGGAGAGCACAAATCCGTCCAGATCGTCATCGGCTTCTGATATTTCCATTTATTGATATGAATCAATGAAAACGTCAGAATCGCCAGCGGCAGCGTCACGCCGTAGTCCGCCGTAGGAGGCCGCAGGCCCAGCAGACCCGATATGTTGCTGACCAGGATGAAGATAAAGATGGTACCGATATAGTTAAAGAACTTCGGTGCCGCCTGTCCCATGGTACCGCTGACCATGCCGTCCAGCATATCGACAATCATTTCCACCACATTCTGAAAGCCGCCCGGCACTTCCTTAGCTTTCGCCATGCACCGGTTCGCGGCGATGGCAAAGGCCACCAGCAGAAGCATCACGATCAGGATGCATATGTGCGATGTGGTAATCCAAACGGGATGCCCGAAAAAGGAGTACTGAAACACCCCATGGATATTGAAATCGACCTCTGCCCCGCCAGACAACAGAATTCCATGTCCCATACTCTCACCTCTCTTTCCTTATATATTTTGCACTTCCTTTTGCCGCGCGTGGGGCGCTTCCGCCGGATGGCGGCCCGCCTACTGCCCGGCCGGGATCTCTCCCTCCTGTGCCGCAAGCTCCTCCTCCGACAGGGGGATCGGATCCTCCTCATGGAACAGCCTGTTGCACAATTTATGAGTAATCGGCTGAAGATATGCCGTTACTTTCAGGCTCATATAGCCCAGAAAAAAGACCAGAGGGTTCATGGCATCCGTCAGGGCGACGATGACCAGGACCGCCGCCAGCAGGAAATAGCGGAACAGATACCCTCTCGTCACGATCCCCGCGGCATTGCCGCCGCTAAGGAGCGCCCGGTCCAGCGTCCTGCACATATGGATGCTGCCCGCAAAGGCGAATGCCACGCCGAACCACAGGCTCAGGGCGTAAGTCCCCTGAAAGGCGCCATATCCGCCCAGCGCCATGACCAGGACCCCCGCGATCTGGCACGCCAGCCCGAAGAAGCCCATGCCGATATGCATCTCCAAGAGCGTCCTATTCATCCGCTTCGCCGCTTCCACCATCTTCATCGACAACACCCTGCTCCCTGTCCTGTCCCTCCCCGGCGCACATGCGCCTGGCCAGACGGTACACATTCTGCCCGCCCGCCACGGCCCCAATCACAAAAAAAAGAATGGTAATCCAGGAAGTACCAAGCTTTCCGTCCAGCCACACCCCCAGCGCGGACATCATGCAGATGGGCACCAGCATGTTCAGGCCGAACTGCGTGATCATCGCCAGGGACTGGTACACTATTCTTTCATCATCGTTACGCCGTCTCATACAGATACCACCGACTCTGCCGTCATATAAGCTCGGGCGAATTTTGCCCTTTTTTGATTATACCCATTTTTGCCAGAAATGTCTAGGCCAATTACAGGATTTGTCATTTTTTCATCAGAAATTTTCGCTCTGCATTGACTAACCTCCGCTGCCGCAGTATCATAGAAAAAACATATGAAAAGGAGCCGCCCATGAACATATCCAGGATTTACCGCAAACGAATCATCCCGAAAGACCTGATCCCCCTGGACGACGACATCATCGTCGCCCAGGACGAGGAGACCCTCATCACCAAATGGAAGACCCTGAACCCCAAGACCGCTTTCTCCCACGGCTGTTCCTGCTTCTTCCTGAAGGAGGGCATCAAGGTGAGCAAGGTATACCGCAGCGACGGCTCGGTGCTGCGCTGGTACTGCGACATCGTGGACTTCTCCTTCGACCCGCAGGAGGGGAGCATGACCTACACGGACCTCCTGGCGGACGTCATCATCGATTCCCAGGGGCTGGTGAAGGTGGTGGACTTGGACGAGCTGGCGGAGGCCATGGAGCACGACTGGATCACAAAAGAGCAGGCGATCGGCTGCCTCCAGAACCTGAATCGTCTGCTCACATTGATATACCGGGACAAGTTCGACAGGCTCCAGGCCAGGCTGGAGGGGCTGGGGCTCTAGCTCAACGAGCCAATCCCGCACAGGAGAATGCCCGAAGTGCATGGACATTCTTCAAGCGCGCCGTCTGCGCTTTGGCTTGCGCCGGCTGCCGGGTCAGTAGAACACATGCCCGCCGATGTTGATGCCGCTCAAGCCCTCGATGGGGGTGCGGAAGTATACACAGTTTCCCACGTTGCTGATGCCGGACATGGCCGCGTCCGCCGCTCTGTAGCAGCTGTCCGTGGCAAGGTCCGCGGCAAGGGCCAGCTCCAGGCGGCCGCTGGCCACCGGGGAGAACTGTCCGCTCTGGTAGATGACGCCCACCACCGTGTCCGGATACTGGGAGCTGAGCACCCGGTTGATCACCACGCTGCCCACCGCCACCTGGCCGTCATAGGGCTCCCCGCCGGCCTCGCAGTAGATCAGGTTGGCCAAGAGCTTCCTGTCCCCCTCGGAGAAGGCGACCTCCGAAATGTCCCGCCAGACGCCGTTGGCCGCTGCCTGGGACATGGCGATCTCCTCCGCCAGCTTCTGCCGCAGATAGTCCAAATCCTCTTCCTTCTTCTTGATCTCAGCCTCATAGGCCAGGGCCTTGCGCTCCGCGTCGGATATCTGGTTGGAATACTGGTTGATGGAGCTGGACGCCTGGTCGATCAGGCCGGAGACCTTGTCCTTCTCCGCCTGGGCCTGGGCGATCAGCCCCTCCAGCTCGGTTTTTTCCGTCTGGAGCCTGGCCTCCTGCTCCTCGATCAGCACGCGGTTGTTGATATAGGTATCCAGCATCTTCTGGTCATAGGCCGCCACCTTCTCCATCTGGTCCGCCAGGTTCAAAAGCCCCGACAGGCTCCCCGCGGAGAGCAGCGCCGTCAGGTAGCTGTCCTCCTGCCTCTCGTACACGGAGCGCACCATGGCGGCCATGCTCGCCTTCTGCCGCTCCTCCGTGGCCCTGGCCTCCTCCAGCGCCTCCAGGGTGTCCGCGATCTCCTGCTCCTTCTCATGGATCCGGCTGTCCAGATCCTCCAGGTTCGACACCACCGCGTTCATCTGGGCATTCAGATAAGACAGCTCCTTTTCCAGGCTGTCCCGCTTGCCCTCCAGCGTCCCCAGGTTCTCCTGGGTCCTGTCCAGTTCGTCCTGGAGCGTGTCCTTCTCTTTCTCCGTGCGGTCGATCTCCTCTTTGGTCTTGCTGGTAGCCGACACGAATGCCCCTTCGGGGGCAGGCTCAAATGCCGCCGCCAGAAGAGCCGCTGCCAGGACGAGCCCTGCCCTCTTGTAAATCTTCAAATCATACACCGCCTTCCACAGCGCCTGGCCCTATTTGTTCCGCTCAGTTATTTGGTGCCGAAGATGCGGTCGCCCGCGTCTCCCAGGCCGGGGACGATATAGCCGTGGTCATTCAGCCTCTCGTCCAGGGCGCCCACGTACACGTCCACGTCCGGATGGGCCTCCTTCATGGCCTGGATCCCCTCCGGGGCCGCGATGATGCACATGAAATGGATGTTCCGGCAGCCCTTCTCCTTCAGCATCCGGATGGCCGCCACGGAGGAGCCGCCGGTGGCCAGCATGGGATCCACCACGAACACCTCACGCTCCGCGCAGTCCGCCGGGAGCTTGCAGTAGTATTCCACGGGCTTCAGGGTCTCGGGATCGCGGTAGAGGCCGATGTGCCCCACCTTGGCCGCGGGGATCAGGTTCAGCATGCCGTCCACCATCCCTAAGCCCGCCCGCAGGATGGGGACGATGGCCATCTTCTTGCCGCTGAGCTCCTTCACCGTGGTCTTGCAGATCGGGGTCTCGATCTCCACGTCCACCAGCTTCAGCTCCCTGGTGGCCTCGTAGCAGATCAGCATGGCGATCTCGCTGATGGTCTGGCGGAAGTCCTTGGTGCCGGTGTCCTTTCTGCGGATGAGTCCGATTTTGTGCTGAATCAGGGGGTGGTCCATTATATATACGTTTGCCATTTTATTTTCTCCTATTCCGGATGCTGTTTCCATTTCCGTATCTTCTTATTTATCAGCTTTTTCGATAAGGTCGATCCGCCTCTGGTGGCGGGCCTCGCCGGAGAACGGGGTGTTCAGGAAGACGTTCACGATCTCCAGGGCCAGGTTCTCCCCCACTATGCCGCCGCCTAATGCCAGTACGTTGGCATCGTTGTGGAGCCTGGTGAGCCTGGCCGTCAGGGTGTCCGCGCACAGGGCGCAGCGGATGCCGGGATGCCTGTTGGCCGACATCGAGATGCCTATTCCCGTGGTGCAGACGACTATTCCCTTCTCGCACCGCCCTTCCGCCACGGCCTGGGCCACGGCATGTCCGTATACCGGGTAGTCGCAGCTGTCCGTGCTGTGGCACCCCACATCCTCATAGGGGATGCCCGCCTCCTTCAGATGCCGGATGATGCGCTCCTTCAGCGCATAGCCGCCATGGTCGCTTCCAATCGCTATCATACTTCCCTTTCCCTCCTCGTATTTTTATTCTAAGTCTATATCCTGTCCGAGGGCAGGTGCACCACCTGATGCCCCGCCGCCTTCCGCAGGCGGTTCATGATGGCCTGTCCCAGCCCCTGCTCCGGAAAGCTCTCGGAATAGATGCTGGCCACCTTCTCGTCGTCAAGCTCCCGCAGGACGGAGAACAGGTTCCTGGCGATGTCCTCCTGCGCCCTGCGGCTTCCAATACATTTTACCACATCTGCACGGTATTGTTCAAGTACTTCTGTGGTGCCGATGATTCCTGTCTTCTCCCCTTTTTCACGGTCTTCTGCCGCGTGGCGGTTGATGTAGGCCACCACCTGCTCCGGCTCCCCCTCCACGATCACCAGCCTCCCCTCCGGCGCGTAGTGGCGGTACTTCATCCCGGGCGCTTTGGGGGCCTGGCCGCTGTCCGGATCCAGGATCGTGACATCCATGTCAACTTTTCCCAGGACGTGGTCCAGCATCTCCTGGGTCACATAGCCCGGGCGCAGGATCCGGGGGGACTCTTCCGTCAGGTCGATGATGGTGGATTCCAGCCCTATCCCCACCTGCCCGCCGTCTATGATCATGTCTATCCGGCCATCCATGTCCTCCGTGACGTACCCGGCGCAGGTGGGGCTGGGCTTCCCGGAGCGGTTGGCGCTGGGGGCGGCGATGTAGCCGCCGCTGTACTCGATGAGCCTGCGGGCCACGGGGTGGGAGGGGAAGCGCACCGCCACGGTGTCCAGGCCGCCGGTGGTCTCCCGGGGGACTGCCGGGGACTTGGGCAGTATCATGGTCAGGGGGCCGGGCCAGAAGGCGTCGGCTATCTTGATGGCCTCTTCCGGCAGTTCGCTGACGATCTTGCGGATGTCCTCGAAGCGGCAGATGTGGACTATCAGGGGGTTGTCCGAGGGCCTGCCCTTGGCGGCGTAAATCTTCCGGGAGGAGGAGGGGTTCAGGGCGTCTCCTCCTAAGCCGTATACGGTCTCCGTGGGGAAGGCCACCAGGCCGCCGCTTTTGATGATTTCCCCGGCCTGGCGCAGTCCTGCGTCCTCCTCGGCTGTAAGCTCAGTGCAATTTTCATTTATATGGACCAGTTTCGTCTCCACGCTTCTTCCTCCCGAGCGGCTTTCGCTGCTTTTTACCTAACACAAAGCCATTTTACCATACCTTGGGGAAAAGTAAAAGCAAAAAGGAGAGAGCGGCTTCACCACTCTCTCCTTTTCGTCTACCAATTCCGAATCCGCTTTATGTCCTGCGCCGTCTTTTCAATGGGAGCCAGCGCCACCTCCACCTCGTTGATCAGAGGGCCGGCATAGCCCGCTGACCGAAGCTCCGCCATGAGGCGGGGAAAATCCACCTGCCCCTCCAGCAGGGCCGTCCACTGCCCGTCCAGCACATTCCCCGCGGAGACCGTTTTCCAGGAGCCGTCCAGCACATGGCCCTCCCAGTCCTTCATGTGCATGGCCTTGATATATCTTCCCAGCGCTCTCACCCAGTGATGGGGGTACTGGAAAATCGCCATATTCCCCGGGTCGAAATAGAACCCTACCGCTTCGCTCCCCACATCGTCAAGCAGCCTTTTCATCTCCAGCGGGCTGAACAGGAAACCGTTCCACACGAACTCCACCGCCAGGGCCACGCCTGCCCTCTCCGCCGTCTTCGCAATTTTTTTCAGAGAGTCCACCGCATTCTCATAGGCTTCTTCATAGTACAGATCCGGCGTCAGCTCCCCCAGTGTATGGAGGGACGCTTTCGCCCCTATCCGCCGCGCTATCTCCAGCCCCTCACAGGTCTGTTCTATGCCGATCCGCTGCTCGGCTCCCCCTGCCAGCAGATTGCCCGTGCACTGCCATTGGACCAGCGAGGCCACCGGCAGCCCGTAGTCCTGCGACAGGCGTGTAATCTCCGGTACCAGCCGATCCTTTGTGGAAAGCTGCAGAGGGCATTTCCCGCCCAGACACAGTTCCACCACCTCATAGCCCGCCTGGGCGGATCTTGCAAAAAAGTCCTCCAGGGACAGATCCTGCAATATGATTTCACTGATTCCAGCCTTCATAGCCATCCTCCTCATCCACCTGTAGATCCACGCCCTACCTCAACCCACTCTCCGGGCCTCTCCATGGCCTTTGCCCCGGCTTCCCGGACGGCTATGATGCGAACCGTCTCCTCATGGGGAACCAATATTTCCCCCGTCTCAAAGAACCGGACCAGCTCCTCCATGAAGAGCCCGAAGAAATCCGAGTCCACGTCCACCTGCTCACAGCCCTCATCCAGCAGCAGATGGGCCGTGAAGGCCGTCCCGCCGCCGGTACAGAGCATGGAGGCGATCCGTCCATCCTCCCACGCGAGCACCAGCTGGGTCCAATCTCCCCGGGTCAACGCCATCACCCGCTGTACCTCCCCCTCCATCAGCATCAGCATAGGCTCCAGGAGATGGATGCTGTAGTTGTTGTAATCCGACGCCCCCACAAACGCTGCCGCCTGTATCCTCCTGCCCATGAACGGCTGATACTCGCTGGCATAGCGCAGCGCGGAGGTGGAGCAGCAGGGGGTGCCGCAGCTTTCCGCCAGGGCAAAGATGGCCTCTGCCATCTCCCTGGAGGAGGCGAAGGTCTTGTCGATATATGTCCTCTTCCCTGACTCCAGCGCCTTTTTCGACAGGTGCTCATGGGTCTGGGCATCCTCCGGCGCCAGCACCATCAGCACATCGCTCTTCTCCACCACCTCCTCTATGGTCCGGCAGCATTGGATTCCATGCTCCCTGCACCATTCCTCCGAGGTCTTCCCGCTTCTGGGGCTGGGAACCATGCCGTAGGCGTACCTCACCTCCATGCTCCCCCGGCTGGCCTCTTTCAGCATGTCCGGATAATGATCCGCATGCCATTCGTCCAGATAATAGTCGATAAACCCTACCTTCATACCGTTCCTCCTCGCTTATTTCGACAGGCTTTCCTCTATGCTTCTTTTCGCTTCCCAGGCGGCCAGAAAGGCCGCCCTGGCATCCTCCGGCGCGATCCCTTCTCCCGCCCTTCCCTCTATCCCCTGTATCAGCTCCGAAAGCCGGGCGTACATATCGTTCTCCCCCTCGGAACCGTTACAGCCTGATCTCCTCCCGCTTTTCCGCGGAGGCGTAGAGGATGTCCAGCACCTTCTGGCTCTCCAGGATGTTGCCGATATGGGCCCTTGTCTTCTCCCCGGTGCGGATGGCCCGGAAGAACGCTTCGCTCTCCACCTCATAGTGGGTGGGAATCTCGTATTTCGGCTCCACCTTCTGGAGCACCCCGTCCCTGGTAGTGAAGAATTCAAAGCTGCCCCCATAGGTCAGGCGGGCGCCGCTCTTGTCCCCCAGAAAGTCAATGTACATCTCATCGTGGTCGATGTTCTGGGCCCAGGCGCCGTTGAAGCTGATGGATGCCTTGTCCGTGCGCATGTACCCGGACACGAATTCCTCCACATCGTTGATTCCATCCGGCTGCGCGGGCCCCGCATACATGCCTATGTATTTGTAGTCGGAAATCCTCTTCGCCATCTCGCTGTAGGTGTCGCAGGTGACGGTCTGGAGCTTCACCCCGCCCAGCACATAAAATATCAAATCGAAGAAATGGATGCCCCAGTCGATGAGCACGCCGCCGCCGGAGAGCTCCTTAGTGGTGTAGGCCCCTCCCAGCTGGGGGATGCAGCGGTAATTGCGGAAGGAGCAGTACACATGGTAGATCTTCCCGAAAGCGCCCTCCCGGTTCATCTGCTCCAGCAGCTCCACGGATCTGTGGTAGCGGTTGCACACCCCGATGTCCAGAAGCTTCCCCGCCTTTTCCGCCTCCTGGGCCATCTCCCGGGCCATCTCGTAGGTGTAGGAGATGGGCTTCTCGCAGAACACATGCTTGCCCGCCCGCAGCGCATCTATGGAGATGTCCCTGTGCCCCGTCACCGGCGTCAGCACGTACACGGCATCCACCTCGGGATCCGCCAGCGCCACATGGTAGTCCGTGATGACCTGTTCCACCTCCGGGTATTCCTCTTTGCGCTTCCATGCCCGCTCGGGGATCAGGTCGCAGGCATACTTGATGACGCAGCCGGGGTTCTTGCTAAGCGCCGGGAAATGGGCGAAATCCGATACTTTTCCGCAGCCGATCACACATACTACAATTCTGTCGTTTCTCATCTGGTAACCCTCCTGATATATGGTTTTTAGTGAACACATTGTAACACCCAAAACAGCCTTTGTATTTGTCGCAGGACTCATTCCCGTGTGTCCAAAATGGTTCTCACCCTTTCAGCCCGGAAGTGGAAATGCCGTCGATCAGATACCTCTGGAAGAACATGAAGACGATCATGATCGGAACCATGAACAGCGCAGCCGCGGCCATCATGCCGCCCCAGTTCACGGAATGCTGGCCGATGAACGCATGCAGCCCGATGGAAATCGTATAATGCTCCGCGTCATTGGCATAGAGCAGGGGCCCTAAGAAGTCCGAAAACGCATTCATAAAGGAAAAGATGGCAATGGTGGCGATGCCCGGCCGGGACAGGGGAAAGATGATGCGGATGAAGCATTTCAGCCTCCCGCATCCGTCGATCTCCGCCGCCTCTATCAGTTCATCCGGAATCGACAGCATGAACTGGCGCAGCACGATGATATAGAACGGCCCGCCCAGAAACGCGGGTATGATCAGCGGCCAGAACGTCCCCACCAGATGGGCCTTCGTCCATATCTTGTGCAGGGGAAT
>CAMTBF010000004.1 GCA_947068385.1 uncultured Lachnospiraceae bacterium | reverse complement strand
TCTCCAAAAATCCGTTGATCATATATACAGGCTTCATCTTCGCTCCCATCTGCCCATTCAGGCGAACAATTCCTCCAGCTTATCCTCCGCAAGCTGCGCGCCGATGACGCAGAACTTGCCGGTGACTTCGGGCTTTCCTGTCCTGACGCCATGCTCCTCTGGCACATAGTCGAAGTAGATCCAGGTGCCGTCCTCGGCGGGGACCATGCCCTTGGCCCGCAGGATAGCGCCGTATTCGCCGCTGTCCAGTGCCGTCAGTATGCTCTCGATGCGGGCTGCGGTGAACTTCGCAGGGGACTCCTTGCCCCAGCTGGTGAACACTTCGTCCGCGTGGTGGTGGCCGTGGTGGTCATGATGGTCGTGGCCGCAGCCGCAGTGTTCATGATGATGCTCATGGCCTTCCTCATCATGGTGATGCCCGTGGCCGCTGCATTCCTCCCCGTCATGATGATGGTGCTCATGGCCGCAGCATTCCCCCTCCTCATGATGATGCCCATGCTCACAGCATTCCTCTCCGTCATGGTGATGATGCCCATGGCCACAGCATTCCTCTCCATCGTGGTCATGATGATGTCCATGGTCACAGCATTCCTCTCCATCGTGGTGATGGTGCCCATGGTCGCAGCATTCCTCCCCGTCGTGGTGATGATGCCCATAGCCGCAGCATTCCTCCTCGTCGTGGTGATGATGCCCATGCCCGCAGCACTCGCCCTCCTCATGGTGATGGTGCTCCTCCCTGGCATGCTCCAGCATCTCCCGCATCATATCCTCCAGGGTGTCCGCCCCCTCTATGGTCTCCAGCACGGCCCTGCCCTCCAGCTGGGCCAGCGGCGTGGTGATGATCGTAGCCTTGTCATTGTGCTCCCTGATCAGCCTCACGCACTCCTGCACCTTGGCGGCATCCGCCTTGTCCGTCCTGCTTAAGATGATTGTCCCCGCGTACTCGATCTGATTGATGAAGAACTCGCCGAAGTTCTTGATATACATCTTCGCCTTGGAGGCGTCCACCACCGCCACAGCGCTGTTCACCTGCACGTCCAGATCCGCCGCCACGTCCTCCACCGCCCGCAGCACGTCCGAAAGCTTGCCCACTCCAGAGGGCTCAATCAGGATGCGCTCCGGCGCGTAAGTCCCTATGACCTCCTTTAAGGAAGCTCCGAAATCCCCCACCAGGGAGCAGCAGATACAGCCGGAGTTCATCTCCTTAATCTCGATTCCGGCCTCCTTCAGGAAACCGCCGTCGATGCCGATCTCCCCGAACTCGTTCTCGATCAGCACGGTCTTGCTGCCGTCCAGGGCCTCCTGCAAGAGCTTCTTGATCAGGGTCGTCTTCCCTGCCCCTAAAAATCCTGATACCACATCTATCTTTGTCATTCTGACCATCCTTTCTTTGAAACCATTTCTCTCTATTTTCCTCCAAAAGAGAACGATTGTCAATAAGCTGGGACGATTTTCTCCTCCCGGGAAAATCTTTTCTGTGTAGGATACCTATTGACAGATTCCTGCGCAGCGTTTATTGTATGATTAGAACCATACAACAGAAAGGCATCTTCCCATGGAAAATACACAGAAGGAAACCATCTCCCCCGCCGCCCCCCAGCCCGCCAGGACAGCCGGGCTCAGCGGCAGCACCATCAAGATCATCGCCGTCATCGCCATGCTGATCGACCACGCGGCGGCGGCAGTGCTCGTCAGATACCTGATATCCGGCATACAGACAGCCCAGGCCGCCGGGACTGCCCTGGCCTGGCAGCAGGAGCATGCGTCCCTGTACACCGCCTACTATCTCATGCGGGACATCGGGCGTCTGGGCTTCCCTATTTTCTGCTTCCTGCTGGCGGAGGGGTACCAGCGGACAAAGAATGTGAAAAAATACGCCCTGCGCCTGGGGCTGTTCGCCCTGATTTCAGAGATACCCTTTAACCTGGCCATATGCGGCCAGGTGTCCAACCTGGGATATCAGAACGTATACTTCACGCTGCTGCTGGGCCTGCTGGCGCTCTGTGCCTTCGGCTTCTTCGAGAAGGCCGGGCAGAGGACGGAGAAGAATCTGCCCGCGCCGTTGCGGATGGCCTTCCTGGCCACAGGCACGATCCTCCCCGTCGCCTATCTGGCTGTAGGCGACCTGCTGGATCCCCTGAATGCGGAGAACCGCATCCTCTTCTGCGCCCTGGGGCTGGGCGCGGCTGTCACCTGCTACTTCTTCTATGGGATGCGCAGGGGCCTGCGCCGGCTCCAGACGGTCTGTGCCGACATGACGGCGCTGGCGCTGTGCATGATCGGGGCGGAGCTGCTGCGCACGGACTACGCCGGAATGGGGGTGCTGACCATCGCGGTGATGTACCTGCTGCGCAGGCGCAAGGCGCTGTCCATGGCGGCGGGCTGCGCGGTGCTGTCCGTCATGAGCCTGACGGAGCTCCCGGCCTTCTTCGCCATCATCCCCATCGCCCTGTACAATGGCAGGCGGGGGCTTAAGATGAAATATTTCTTTTACGCGTTCTACCCGGCGCATCTGGCCCTGCTGTACCTCATCGCCGTGCTGATGGGCCTGGGCGGCGTCACATTGCTGTAGAGGGAGGGCAGGAACATATGCTGGAAGTCATGCATCTGACCAAAAAATACGGAAAGACCCTGGCCGCGGACGACATCGGCTTCACCGTGCCGGACGGGCGGGTCGGGATACTGCTGGGCCCCAACGGGGCGGGGAAGTCCACCGTCATCAAGAGCATCGCGGGGCTGCTGCGGTTCAAGGGCACAATCCGCATCCAGGGCCGGGATTCCCATACCATGGAGGCAAAGAGATCCTTCGCCTACGTGCCGGAGCTCCCCTATCTGTACGAGGCCCTCACCGTGCGGGAGCATCTGGAATTCATCAGCAGGGCCTACGGGATCCCCCTTTCCGAGGAGGAGGCCGCTTCCCTCTTCCGGCGGTTCGAGCTCACCGACAAGCTGGACAAGCTGGGCAGCGAGCTGTCCAAGGGGATGATGCAGAAGGTCAGCATCTGCTGCGCCCTGGTCATCCGGCCGAAGGTGATCCTGCTGGACGAGCCCATGGTGGGCCTGGATCCGGCGGCCATCAAGGAGCTGAAGGCCCAGATCCTGGAGCTGAAGGCCCAGGGCTGCACGGTGCTGATCAGCACCCATATGCTGGAGATGGTGAAGGAGCTGTGGGACGTGACCTTCGTGATGGACAGGGGGCATATCCTGGGAACCTACGCCAGGGAGGCCCTGGCCAATGAGGACCTGGAGGAGCTGTACTTCTCCGTCACGGGCCAGGACCGTCCCCGGGAAGACGGGAGGCAGGCATGGGAGCGATAGGATATCTCTACAAAAGGACACTGATCAACCGGACGAAGATGGCCCTGAAAAAGCCTGTGACCTATCTGTACCTGGCCCTGCTGCTGTTCTACTTCCTGGCGCTCCCCGCCTCCCTGAAGGTGGTCATGCAGGGGACGGGCCTGGACTCCGCCCGGGACATGGCAGGCGTGCTGACCGTGCTGAGCTTCTGGCTCATCCCCGCCAATCTGATCGCCTACGCAAAGCGCAGGGGGCTGGTGTACCGCCACAGCGACGTGCACTTCCTCTTTCCCGCCCCCATCAGCCCGAAGCGGGTGCTGCTGTACGCCCATCTGAAGACTTTGCTGATGCAGGTCCTGCTGAACCTCTTCGCCGTGGTCTGCGGCGGCACCCTGTTCCATGTGGAGGGCTGGCGCCTGGCGGTGTATTTCGTCTTCTCCATTTTCGTCGAGAACCTGCTGGAGGCCGGCATCATGCTCCTGCTCTACGGCTCGGAGCGGATCCGGGAGAGGCAGCAGGGCATGGTAATCAAGGCGGCTTACGGACTTGTAGTCATCCTTCTGGGGATGGGGGTCTACGCGTACCTCCAGGAGGGCCTGAGCATGGACGCCCTGTCCCGTTTCCTGCACAGCGACATGATCCAGCTGGTGCCTCTGGTCGGCTGGTACATCGCGGCAGTGCATCTGCTGTTCGTGGGGGCCACCACGGTGAACGTGGCGGGGACGGCCTGCTATGGGCTGCTGTTGATTGCCGTAGTGGCGGCGGCGTGGCGGATGGACTGCAAGGGGGGCTTCTACGAGGATGCCATGAAGTTCGCGGAGGACTACGAGGAAGTCCTGGAGAGCCGCAGGCAGGGCAATGTCAAGCGGCTGGGGAAAAAGGAAAGGTTCGGCAAGGCCCGGATCCGCTGGCGGGGCCACGGGGCCAGCGCCCTGTTCTACAGACAGCTCCTGGAGTACAAGAAGAGCAGATACTTCATCTTCGACATCAGCACCGTCGTCGCCGTCCTGGCGGGCGCGGCGGTGGCGTACCTGTATCGGAAAGAGGGCGGCTTCGGCGCGCTGGATCCCTACCGGGCCTTGGTGCTGCCCGCAGTGGCGGCCTATATGATCTTCATCTTCGCGGGCTTTGGCGGGAAGTGGGCAAAGGAGCTGAAATCCCCCTATACCTACCTGCTGCCGGACAGCCCCTTCCGCAAGCTCATGGCCGCTACCATGATGCAGCATGTACAGGCCCTGGTGAACGGCTGCCTCATGATGGCGCCCTGCGCCCTGGTCATGGGCCTGGCCCTGCCCGAGGCCCTGCTCTGCGTCCTTTTCTATGTCCTGATGTCCGCGGGCAAGCTGTACTCCCTGGCGGTGGCCCAGATCCTCACGGGCAGCGCCCTGGGGGCCACGGCCAGGCAGCTGATGCAGATGCTCCTCCTGAGCATCGCCATTGGCGCGGCCGTGATGGGGGCCGTCATGGGCATGGCCGTAGGCGGAAGGCTGATGGCCCTGGGAATCATGGATCTGTTCCTTGGGCTGTTCACGGTCATTTATATGGTGATCGCCACGCTGAATTTCTATCACATTGAGGCCTGATTCATATTGAAGTCTGACTGCGGGAGGCCTTCGAAGAGTGCAGATGCTTCATGTATCTCACGAAGTCCACGATGGTGGCCTGGGCTCCCGCGTCCAGGGACAGGACGGTGTTGACGATGTCCTGGGCGGTGTAGTCCAGGGCCACGTAACGGCTCAGGATTTCAGGCGGGCAGCGGTACTCCGTGCGCCCCAGCAGATAATCCGTGGTCACATGGAAGAATTCCGCCAGCCTGCACAGCGTGTTCAGGTCCGGAGCATGCACGCCGTTCTCGTAGTTGGAGATGGTTCCCACAGAAAGGTTCAGAAGAGAGGCCAGTTCCTTCTGGCCCAGGCCTTTTTCCTTTCGTAGATCCGACAATGTGTCGCCGATTTCTCTCATGAATTACCCAATCCTCCTCTTTGCCGCAGGAATTCTGCGCGCTCCGCTCTTATTCTAAAAGATTCTGCGGATTATAAAATACCGTTTTACACATCCAATATTTTTATCCGCATATTTTAAGTTTCCCAAATTTCCCGGGATTCCATACATGCGCAAAGCGTATGCGCGCATTGACTTTGGGCCGCCAAGGTGATAAGATGTGTGTAGAAAAAGCGGGCCAAGCCGCGCAGAAAGAGGAAACGAATGATTAACAAGCTGATTGCGAAGATCCAGAAGATGAAAGCGCCTATCGTGGTAGGCTTAGATCCCATGATGAAATTCGTGCCGGAGCATATCCGGAAAGCCGCCTTCGCCGAACACGGCGAGACCCTGGAGGGCGCGGCGGAGGCCATCTGGCAGTACAACAAGGGCATCGTGGACGCCATCTACGACCTGGTGCCCGCGGTGAAGCCCCAGATCGCCATGTACGAGCAGTTCGGCGTCCCGGGCCTGGCGGCCTTCAAGAAGACTGTGGATTACTGCAAGGAGAAAGGCCTTGTGGTCATCGGCGACGTGAAGCGGGGCGACATCGGCTCCACCTCGGAGGCCTACGCGGTAGGGCATCTGGGAAAGGTGCGGACAGGAGACAGCCTGCACTATGGCTTCGACGAGGATTTCGCCACCGTGAACCCCTATCTGGGCTCCGACGGCGTGAAGCCTTTCCTGAAGGTATGCGACGAGGAGAAGAAGGGCATCTTCGTCCTGGTGAAGACCTCCAATCCCAGCAGCGGCGAGCTGCAGGACCGTATGGTGAAGGACGATGCGGGCGGGGAGAAGCCCCTCTATGAGATCGTAGGCGGCATGGTGGCGGCATGGGCCCGGGAGCACATGCCTGAAACCGGCGACTACAGCTATGTGGGCGCAGTGGTGGGCGCCACCTATCCGGAGCAGGGACGGATCCTGCGGGAGATCATGCCCAAGTCCTTCATCCTGGTGCCCGGCTATGGCGCACAGGGCGGCAAGGGCGCGGATCTGGTGCACTTCTTCGACAGGGATGGCTTAGGCGCCATCGTCAATTCCTCCAGGGGCATCATCGCGGCCTACCAGCAGGAGCAGTATGCCCGCTTCGGCGGCCAGTGCTATGCGGACGCCTCCAGGGCGGCAGTGCTGGCCATGCGGGAGGACATCGGGACTGCGCTGGGGATCGGTTGACGGAAAACCAGAAATCGGAAAGGAAGAACAGGCTTATGCGCCGGATACAAGCGTCACAGCACGGATATTTCTATTGCATGCTCATCATTTTTGCCGCAGCGCTGTTCCTGCGGGCCTGGCGCATCGCGGAGATCCCCGACATCGTGCACATCGATGAAGCCGGGCTGGGCCGCAACGCATGGTGTCTGGCGAACTACGGGATAGACAGGTATTTCAACGAGATGCCCATCTATCCCGAGAACTTCGGCGGCGGGCAGAGCCCTCTGTATACTTATCTCGTAGTCATCCTGATCAGGACCCTGGGCAGGGGCTCCCTGAACCTGACGCTCCTGCGGCTTCCGGGGCTCCTCTCCAGCATGGTGGTGGTGGTCTTCGGCACCGCGCTGCTGGAGGTGGTGTACGAAAGCAAGAAGGCCGCCCTCACGGGCGCCCTCCTCCTGACCTTCTGTCCCTATTTCATCATGCATGGCCGCTATGCCCTGGACTGCAACCTCATGCTGGGCTGCTCCACGGTGGCGCTCTATCTGCTGGCCAGGTATGTAAGGAGCGGCAGGCTGTCCTGGCTCATCGCGTACAGCGCGGCTTTCGGCATGGTGATGTATTCTTACGCGCTGAGCTATTTCGTAGTGCCCATCTTCCTGTGCCTGATCACCCTGTACATGCTGTGGTGCCGCAAGATCACGCTCCGGCGGGCCCTGCTGTCCGCCGCTTTGGTATGCGTCGCCGCGCTCCCCGTGCTGCTCTTCATCGGGACGATGGTGTTCGGCCTGCCGTCCATAAAGCTCCTGGGCTTCACCCTCTCCCCCACCGCCTCCTCCCGGCTGGCGGACATCTCCTTCACGAATTTCAGGAACAATATCGTCGATATCCTGAAATACACCCTGACCCATGACGGCCGTCCCCTGGACGCGTTGGACGGGTTCTATACCCTGTACCCCGTCTCCATCCCCTTTGTCCTGATCGGCTTCGCGGCGTCCTGCCGCCAGTGCCTTTCCTCCTTCCGGAAACGGGCGTACAGCCACGGCTTCCTGTTCCTGTCCTTCTACACGGCAGGGCTTGTGGCCATCGGCTTCTCCCGGGGCTATCTCTACCGCGCCAATTATCTGTTCATCGCCTACCTGTATTTCCTGGTGGACGGCATCCTGGCCGCGTGCCGCTTCGCGAAATCCCTGGGGAAATACCTTTATGCCGCGCTGGGCGTGGTCTACCTGCTCAGCGCGGCCATGTTCATCGGCTACTATTTCACGTCCTATTCCCCGGCGGAGGCCATCCCCCAGTTCGTGCCCGCCAACGATGCCGTAGAATATGCCAGATCCCTGCCGGGGATCCGGGAAATCCATATGGACTACGCCGGCGTGGACGAATTCTATACCCTCTTCTTCCCGGAGTCCCCCTACAAGGTCGCGGAGACCGCCCACCAGGAGGGCTATGGGGCGCTGCATTTCCGGATAACCGAGGATACGGCCTTCACCCCCGGAAACGCTTACATCATCCTGAAGAACAACACGGCCCTGCGCTCCTCCATCGAGGACACGGGACACACCTGGCAGATCGTGGAATACCCCTATCACTGCCTCTACTACGCAGCGCCGCAGTGAACGCTGTCAGCCCACCTTGTACCCGTTTCCCCAGACCACCTTCAGATACCTGGGCTCCTTGGGGTTCTTCTCGATCTTCTCCCTGATATGGCGGATATGTACCGCGATGGTATTGTCCGCGCCGATTGCCTGCATATGCCAGATGTTCTCGTAAATCTGGCTGTTGGAGAACACCTTCCCCCGCTGCTGCACCAGGAAGCGCAGGATCTTGTACTCGATGGGGGTCAGGCGCACGCTCCTCCCCTCCACGGTGACCTTCCTCTGGGTATCGTCTATCACCAGGTCGTCCACCCGGTAGATCCTGTCGATATTGGCGCACATGTTCACAAGCTGAGTATACCTGCGCAGCTGGGACTTAATCCTGGCCAGGAGCTCCAGGGGGTTGCAGTCCGCCGTCACATAGTCGTCCGCCCCTGCCTCCAGCGCCATGATCTTCGCCGTCTCCGCGGACTGGGCGGACACCACGATCAGAGGGATCGCGCTCTTTGCCCGCAGGCCCGCGATCATCTCTATCCCACGGTCCCAGCCCTTGTCGTTCAGCTCCACGTCCACCAGCATCAGATGTATGTCCGACCGCTCCAATAAGGCGTGCAGGTGATCCACATCCGCTGCCACCAGCACGGAAAGCCCTTCCCCTATGAGCAGAGGCGCCATCTTCTCTGCGATTCCTGTCCTGTTGTTATACACCAGAATATTCTTCTCCATCGTATCCCATCCTCTCCCAGTCCCGGACGACTGTTGCTATCTATGCTCTGCCGACTATAGGGAAGCCTACTCCCTATAGAACACTGTCAAATCAAGGCCGTTCAAGACCTGCTCTATCTCATTCTTCTCAAATCCTCCGAAGCTGACCGTCAGATCCCAGCCGTTTACGGAGATCACCGCGTGGACGGATTCCAGGTTCCCTGCCTCGTCCACCGTGTCGAACACCACATAATTCAGCCCCTGGCTGTTGGTGAAGCTCCTCTCGTTGCAGCTTACCCCCGGATAAGCGGTGGCCGAGCTGTAGCTCTCATACTGCCTGTTGTCCACCTGATGGAGGGAGAAATAGGCGTCCTCGCTCATGAAGTCCATATGGACGTCCTCCCCCTCGCCGATGACGTACACCCGCTCTCTGGTAAAGTCCCTGTCGAACAGGCCCCTGTCAGGCACCAGGACCGCCATGTCCTCCGCCGCCAGGAATGCGTCCACGGAATCGTACTCCGCGATCTCCGGCTCGAAATACTCCACCGTCTCCGGTTCAGGGACAGCGTCCCCTATGGAAAATGCCCCCCCTATCTTCAGAAAGGCGGTCATGTCCAGCAGCCCGCCGAACTGTCCCTCCGGGACGCCCGGCTCCTCCTGGGAGCTGGTGATGACGAACCCGTTCTCCCGCACGGTGATGGAGCTGTTCCTGTAGCTCTTCGCCGCCACCGTGCCTACGCCGCACAGCAGGAACACGGCGGCCGCGGCACAGCCCCTGGCCATGAGGATCCGGCGGTTCTGGCGCTGCATCCTGCGGTGGTGCAGCTCGTCCCGGACCTCCCCCGCGCTGATCGATATCTGCGGCAGGTCCTTTGAAGCTTCTCGATATGCGTCCCGAAATTTATCCAAAGTCATATTCCTCCTTCAATGACTTCCGCAACAGCGCCCTTCCCCTGGTGAGCTGGGAAGTGACCGTGGATTCCCCCCGGCCTGTGGCCCGGGCGATTTCCTTTACCGAAAGCTCCTCGTAGTAGAAAAGGTGGATCACGTCCCGGTACTTCTCCGGCAGATCCAATACGGCCTGCAGCAGGCGACGGTTCTCCTCCCGTCTGAGGAAGCTCTCCTCCGGCTCGCGCCCGCAGGCGTCCGGATCCGCTTCCCGCCCGGCCGCGACAGATGCCGCGCCGTCCCCGTCCTGCCATGTGTCCTGATGCCGCTTCCATGCGCTGCGCCAGACCTTCCGGCAGCCGTTCAGGGCGACCTTCAGGAACCATGCCTTCTCATGCTCCGGGCTCTGGAAGGCGGGGCGCTTCTTCAGGTACTGATAGAAGACCTCCTGGACCACGTCCTCCGCGTCCTGGGCACTGCGCAGGCGCAGGAAGCAGAGCTTGAAGAGCATGTCGCTGTACGCGTCGATCTTTAGTTGTAGCTCCCTGTCGTCCATGCCTGCCTTTGTCATGCCAATCCGTTCTTCTCTATCTATTAATATCCCATAGCATATCGATTTACTGCACTTATTTTAAAATAATTTTGTATCAAAGTTGCATAAATCTTTTAAAAATTTGCACATGATGAAAAAAATAGAGAGTGTCTTCACACTCCCTATCTATATAGACTGCCTTCCTCCGCGAAAAGTTTCACATCCGGGCAATTTTTTATTTTTTCATGCCGCTCTCCGACTGCCGCTCCTCCTCCAGCCGCCTTGCGGTCTCCTGGTTGCGCCGGCCCATCTCCTCCACCTCGGCCATGTCCCCCTTCTCCAGCCGCCGGAAGCGGTTGATGCCCGCCGTCAGGATCAATATGCTGTTCTTCGTGGTGTCGAAGGCCCCCTCCTCGTACAGGGAATATACCAATAGCCCCAGGGGCACCGCCAGGATCATGCCCAGGACGCCCCCCAGCTTGTACCCGATATAGAGCAGGAACAGCGTGGGCAGCGGCGGCACTCCGATGGAGTCCCCCACGATCTTGGGCTGGATCAGCTGCCTCGCCAGCTGGCCCACGCCCCAGATGATCAGCAGGCCGATGGCCGTCCTGTACTGGGCCGTCAGTATCCGGATGACCGCCCAGGGGATCAGCACCGTGCCCGTGCCCAGGAAGGGCAGGAAATCCAGGAACGCTATCCCCAGGGCGATCAGCCCGAAATAGTTCACCCGCAGGACGCCCAGCCCGATCAGCAGCAGGAAATACATCCACACCTCGATCTTCAGCTGGGCCTTGAAGTATCCTCCCACGGACTTCCCCAGGCTGCGGCGTATGATATGGTAGCGCATCTGCACCGACGCCGGCATGACCTTTCTGCACCAGTCGTTCAGCTGGTGCCTCTCCGCCACGAAGAAGTATGCCGACAGCAGCGCCATGATCACGCCGATGAAGATCCCCGGCAGCCCCTTGGCCAGGTTCCCGGCGGCCTCAATGGTGGGCGATCCGAAATGCTCCAGCAAATCGCCCAGGTAGTCGTCCAGCTGCAGCTTCCCGCCGTCCAGGTTCAGCTGTATGTCGCCGGGCAGCCTGGCCAGCAGGGCGTTCAGGCTCTTCCCGATGCTGGCGAAATCCTCCTCCACGCCCTCCAGCATCTCCGGCAGGGCCCGCACCAGCCCCATGCCCTGCTGGAACAGCTGGGCGCAGACCACATAGATCACCAGCACCACCAGCGCGATGATGACGATGATGACGAAGGCGCTGCCCGCCTTGCGCTTCAGCTTTATCTTCTCCTCAAAGAAGCGGACCAGCGGCCCCGCTATCAGCGCGATGATCCAGCCCGCCACAAAGGGCATGAAGAAGAGGAACACCCTGGGCAGGAGGAACAGGACGCCTGCCAGAATCGCCATCGCCACTGTGATGTTCGCCAGAGCCTTACAGTACTTTTTCACGCGTTTCCCTCCAGAATTCCGTCCAATATTTCGTATATCTCCTCACGGCCCTGCTTGGTCTGGGCGGAGAACGGAATGATGGTCGTCCCCTCCGCCGCGTCCAGGGTGTCCAGGATCAGCTCGAGCTGCTTCTGCAGCTGGCTCTTCTTGATCTTGTCCAGCTTGGTGGCTATGATGACGGGCTGGTAGCCATTATGCAGGATCCAGTCGTACATCATGCGGTCGTTCTCCGAGGGGGCATGCCGGATGTCGATCAGGTGGAACACGCATTTCAGCTGCTTCGATTTATGGAGGTACCTCTCCACCATTTTGCCCCACTGCTCCTTCACCTTCACGCTGGCCTTGGCGTAGCCGTATCCCGGCAGGTCCACCAGGTACAGGGCGTCGTTGATATTGTAGAAATTGATGGTCTGGGTCTTGCCCGGCTGGGAGCTGGTACGGGCCAGGGATTTGCGGTTCATCAGGGCGTTGATCAGGGAGGACTTCCCTACGTTGCTCTTCCCCGCAAAGGCCACCTCCGGCAGCCTGCTGTCCGGGATCTTGCTGGTAATGCCGCACACCGTCTCCAGGCTGACATTCTTTATCACCATGCTCGTCACTTCCTTTCCCTATTCCATGTCCTTCCACACTCCGTAAAAAACGCCGTCACAGGGACGGCGTTTATTTGGGTGCTCTCTTTCATTACATTGCCTTATCCAGGCTCCTGCGGTCATTCTTGTGGAAGATCAGAGGCTCGTTCCCCTCCTCCACTGTCTCCTTGGTGATGACGCACTCCTCGATGGTCTCGTCGGAGGGGATCTGGTACATGGTATCCATCAGGATGCCCTCCATGATGGAGCGCAGTCCCCTGGCCCCCGTCTTGCGCTCGAAAGCCTTGGAGGCGATGGCCTTGATGGCCTCCTCGTCGAAGCTCAGCTCCACCTCGTCCATGTCGAAGAGCTTCTGGTACTGCTTGATCAGGGCGTTCTTCGGCTCCTTCAGGATGCGCACCAGCGCCTCCCTGTCCAGGCCCTTCAGCGCCACCGTGATGGGCACCCGGCCCACGAACTCGGGGATGAGCCCGAACTTCACCAGATCCTGGGGCGTCACCTCCTGCAGCAGGTCGTCCAGCTCCTTGGTGCTCTTCTGGCTGACCTCCGTGTTGAAGCCGATGGCCTTGCGGTCCAGCCTGGCCTCCACTATCTTCTCCAGCCCGTCAAAAGCGCCGCCGCAGATGAACAGGATATTGGAGGTGTCGATGGAGATCAGCTCCTGATGGGGATGCTTCCTGCCGCCCTGGGGCGGTACATTGGCCACGGTGCCCTCCACGATCTTCAGGAGCGCCTGCTGGACGCCCTCGCCGGACACGTCCCGGGTGATGGACACATTCTCGCCCTTCTTGGTGATCTTGTCGATCTCATCGATGTAGATGATGCCGTACTGGGCCCGCTCCACATCGTAGTCCGCCGCCAGGATCAGCTTCAGCAGGATGTTCTCCACATCCTCGCCCACGTATCCGGCCTCGGTCAGCGTGGTGGCGTCCGCGATGGCGAAGGGCACATTGATGATCTTGGCCAGGGTCTGGGCCAGGTAGGTCTTGCCGGAGCCCGTGGGCCCCACCATGATGATGTTGCTCTTCTGCAGCTCCACGTCGTCCAAGTCCCTGGGCGCCATCACCCTCTTGTAATGATTGTACACGGCCACGGAGAGCACCTTCTTGGCCTCCTCCTGGCCTACCACATATTCGTCCAGAAATCTCTTGATCTCCACAGGCTTCAGAAGGTTGATATCGGGGCGAACCGATTCCTCCTCTTCCTCTTCCTGCAGCTCCTCCTCCAGAATATCCGCGCAGATGTCCACACAGTCATCGCAGATATAGACCCCCGAGGGCCCGGCGATCAGCTTGCGGACCTGGTTCTGGGTCTTGTTGCAGAAGGAGCATCTGATATCGTTTCCGATCATTTTACCCGCCATTCTCTTCTCCTACTTCTTCTCTTCCTGCACCGCGTGGGAGCTGATGACCATGTCCACGATGCCGTACTCCTTGGCCTCCTGGGCGCTCATCCAGTTGTCGCGCTCGGTGTCGGAGCATATGGTCTCATAGTCCCTGCCGGTGTTCTCCGCAAGGATATGGTTCAGCTTCTCCCTGGTCTTCAGGATATGCTTCGCGGCAATGTCGATCTCCGTGGCCTGCCCTTGGGTCCCCCCGGCCGGCTGATGGATCATGATCTCCGCGTTGGGAAGGGCGAATCGCTTTCCCTTCGCGCCGCCGGCCAACAGGAAGGAGCCCATGCTGGCCGCCATGCCGATGCACACCGTGGACACATCGCACTTGATATAATGCATGGTGTCATAGATGGCCATGCCCGCCGTAATGACGCCCCCGGGGCTGTTGATATACAGGTGGATGTCCTTCTCCGGATCCTCCGCCTCCAGGAACAGCAGCTGGGCCACCACGATGCTGGCGGAGGTGTCGTTCACCTCTTCCCCCAGCATGATGATCCTGTCCTTCAACAGCCTGGAATAGATATCGTAAGACCGCTCGCCTCTGCTGGTCTGCTCAACGACATAAGGCACTAAACTCATTCTTAAACAACCTCCTGACTTATACGTTCCAATCTATCTCTCTTACTCTTCTACCGCGTTCTCCACCACGAAGTCGGCAGCCTTCCTGACGCTGATGTCGCCTTTCACCTGCTCCCTGCCGTTCTCGCCCAGGAGCTCTTCCACCTTCTCGGGCTCCATCTGGTAGGCCTCGCCCATGGTCTTCAGCTCCTCCTCGATCTCCTCCTCGGTGACCTGGATGCCCTCGGCAGCCGCTACCGCCTCCAGCACCAGCCTGGACTGGATCTTCTTCATGACCTGGGGCTTCACCTGCTCCAGCAGCATATCGTTCGTCATGCCGGTGAACTGCATGTACTGCTCCATGGAGATGCCCTGATACTGCATCCTCTGGGCATAATCCTGCACCATCTGCCTCTGCTGGGTCTCGATCATGGCCTGGGGGATGTCCATCTGCGCATCGGCGATGATGGCATCGAGGACGGCGTCCTCCTTGACGGCCTTCGCCTCGTCCGCCTTGCGCTTCTCCAGCTTCTTCCTGATCTCTTCCCTGTATTCCTCCACGGTATCGCTCTCCTCGGAGACCTCGCCTACGAAGTCGTCGTCAAGCTCCGGCATCTGCTTCTCCTGCAGGCGCTTCACCGTGCATTTGAACACGGCGGGCTTCCCTGCCAGCTCCTCCGCCTGATAGTCCTCGGGGAATGTCACGTTCACGTCTGTCTCCACGCCGATCTCCGTGCCGATCAGCTCCTCCTCGAAGCCGGGGATGAAGGCATGGGAGCCGATGGTCAGGGGATAGTCGCTGCCCTTGCCGCCGTCAAAGGCCACGCCGTCCATGAAGCCCTCGAAGTCGATGGTGGCGATGTCCCCGTCCTTTACAGGCCTGTCGGTGACGTCCACCGTCCGGGAGTTCTTGTCCCTCTCCTTGTCGATCTCCGCGGTGACCTCGTCCTCGGTCACCTCCAGGTCCGCCTTGTCCACCTTGACGCCCTTGTACTGGCCAAGGGTCACTTCAGGCTTCAGGGCCACCTCCGCCGTAAAGATGAAGGGCTTTCCGGCCTCCAGCTGCACCACGTCGATCTGGGGGCTGGAGACGATCTCCTCCTCGCACTCGTCATAGGCCTTCTCGTAGGCATCGGGAATCAGGTCGTTGGCGGCGTCCTCGTAGAAGACCTCCTTGCCGTATATCTGCTCGATCATCTTCCGGGGCGCTTTCCCCTTGCGGAAGCCGGGGATGCTGATCCTGCCCCTGTTCTTCAGATATGCGCCCTCAATGGCCTTCTCAAGTTCCTCCGCAGGCACTTCAATCGTAAGCTTCGCCATGTTGTTCTCTAATTTCTCTACCTGTAAACTCATTTTTACCGTTTCCTCCTTCAATCGCCTGCGTCCTTCTCTCCCGCCTACACAGCAGACGCACTCACAGTCATTAAAGGATTATAACATAATGTAAACGAAAATACAAATGTTTTTCTGATTTCTTTGGGCCTTATTTCTTAAAATTTGTTAAAAATCGTGGAAATGATGGGCTATGATCACCGTGCGGCCCGCCTGCCTCTCCCGGATATACTGCCATGCCCTGGCGCAGGTGTCCCTGTCCATCCCTGTGAAGGGTTCGTCCAGGAGCACATAGAGGGACTCGGCCTCCATGGCCCGGACCAAGGCCACCCTGCGCCGCATGCCGCCGCTGAGCTGCCTGCAGGGCTTGTGCAGGGCCTCCCGGGGAAGCAACAGGCCCAGCGCCTCCTCCGCCCCCGCCCGGTCCCCTGTGGCCAGCCCCACATTCACTACGGCATCGTAGTCCTCGCAGAGCCTGTCCTCCTGGAACACCATGCCGCACAGGGGCGGGGCCGTCATCTGCCCGCTGTCCGGCTCGGTCAGCCGGGCAAGGATGCGGAGCAAAGTGGTCTTGCCGCTGCCGGAGGGGCCGGTCAGGTAGTAGGTCTGTCCGGGTTCATAGACCGCGCTCAGACGGTCTATGACAGTCTGTCCGCCGTAGGCCTTCGTCACCTCCGCAAGCCGGATGGGCTGCCGCTCCAGGGGCCGAGGGCGGGCTGCGCCATGACAGCCGCATCCCGGATCCCACGCGAAGAAACGGTCCATGAGACCCAGCACCGCCTTCTCGAAAAGGACGCTGAGCAGTATGACCACAGCCGTCCACCCAAGGACTCCCGCCGTGTCCAGGTATACCTTGGACAGATACAGGCCCTCGCCTATAGAGCCGCCGGGAACGCCGATGACCTCCGCGGCGATTCCCGACTTCCAGCACATCCCCAGGGAAATCTTCATGCCGCCGTACAGAAAGGGCTTCAGGGCAGGCCGATAGATATAGAAGAAACGGCTCCGCGCAGGAAGCCGGAAGACCCGGGCCATCTCCAGCATCTTGAGATCCGTGCTTTTCAGCCCTTCCAGCGTATTGATGTAGATGTTAGGCAGGACTACCAGAAAGCAGATCACGGCGGACAGGGCTTCCGCTCCCCACCAGATGAGCAGCAGCACCACAAAGGAGGCCACGGGCATGGCTTTCGCCAGAGCCATCAGGGGGGAAAGGAATTCTTCTATCAGGGAAAAGCGCCTGCTGCCGGAGGCCAGGAGCAGCGCCGCCGCCATGCCGGCGAAAAACCCCACGGCGATCCGCAGGAGGCTCCTGCCCACGGCCGCATAAAAGCTTCCCCTGCCAAACAAGGACAGCATCCGCCAGGCTGTCTGTGCCGGTGTGGCCAGCAGGACCGGATTGTCCACCGTCAGGGCGAGGATATGCCATATCAGCAGCCACGCCGCGATGACGGTGCATTTCCTCAGCTTCCCGACGACGGGCCTCCCAACAGCCGAATCCTTCTTCATGCCAGTTTCCTTCTTAATAATAGAAATCCTCCTCCGGCAGCGCCCCTCCGATCAGCCCCCCATCGAACCCGGCCAGCGCCTCCAGGTAAGCGGACAGGGCGGCCTTCATCTCCTCTCCGGTGACGCAGACCAGGTTGCACCGAGGAATGGCCTGCGCGGCGATAGGCTCCTTTGCCACGATGCCCGCCTGGACGGCCAGCGCCGCCCCCTTCTCCGGGTCGCCGTTGACGGCGTCCACGCTGCTCCCATGCTCCTCCAGGAAATCCTTGACTACATCCTCATGTTCCTCCAGGAATTCCCTGCGCACCACGGTGACCCCCGTCACCATGCCGCCTCCTTCCGCTCCCTGCAGCCGCTCCCACTGGGCATTCATGTCCATGGCGATCCGCAGGTCCCCGTTCTGCATGAGGGCAGCCGTGGCAAAGGGCTGGGGGAGCAGCCCTACCTTGGAGGGATCCTCCGCCAGGAGCGCGGCCACCTCCGTGGGCTCGGATCTGTACTCCAGGACATAGTCCCCCTCCCCCAGGCCGCTCCTGTCCAGGACGTAGCGCAGGGAGGCCTCCGGGGTGGCCCCTTTTCCCGTGAGGCAGATCGTCCTGCCCTTTAAATCCGCCGGGCCCGCCACCGCCTCATCCCCCGTGACCAGGTACAGGACGCCCAGGGTGTTGATATCCACCACGCAGACGCCGCCCTCTGTCTTGTGATAGAGCACGGCCGCCACATTGGCCGGAATCAGGGCCATGTCCAGCTCCCCCTTGACCATCAGCGGCAGCAGCTCGTCCGCGCCTACGGCCATCCGGAACTCATAGGGATGCTTCGCCTCCCCCTTCTCCGCCCTTTCCATCAGATCGAGGATGCCCAGAGAGGTAGGCCCCTTCAGGGATCCGATCCGGACGCTCTCCGGCTCCGCCGCCCGCCCGCAGCCGCCAAGCGGCAGCACGCAGAGCAGCAATAGGGCAATCAGGACACATACCCTGTATCTTCGCATATTCCTCCGCCTTTCCTTCATATCGTTTTCCCTATATCTCCTTTAGCAAAATGTCATGGTTGATCGTCTCATAGAACAGCCTGCGGAACCGCTCCGGCTCCTTGGTCTGCCCCAGCACCCACATGACCTTGGTCACCGTGGCCTCCAGGGTCATGTCGTAGGTCTCCATCAGATGGAACTCCTCCTTGATGGCCTTCCCCACCTGATACACCTCCATGTCGCTGCCCTCATGGGTCACCTGGGTGGCCATCATCACCAGCTTCCCCGCGTCGATCCACCGCCTGATCTCCGGGTAGAAGGGCATCTGCCCGTACTCCGGGAACCCGCCCACCCCGAAGGCCTCGATGATCACGCAGTCATAGTACGGGAAAAGGCGGTTCAGCACCATCCCGTCCATCCCCGGCATCAGCTTCAGCAGCAGGATCCGCTCGTTCAGCTCATGATAGAATGTCACGGGGCCCGTCAGCCTGTCCTTGTCCTCGATGTAGAACACCACCCTGCCGTCCCGTATCATGGCTATGCTGGGATAGTTGATGCTGGAGAAGGCGTTGTAGCTCTTGGAGCGCTCCTTCTTCGCCCGGGTCCCGGCTATCACATTGCCGCCGAAGACGATGTTCACGCCGTGGGCCCTGTCCTCGGAGGCGAAGCGCAGGCTGTCCAGCAGATTCGTCCTGGCATCCGTTATGGGCAGGTCGATCGGCTTCTGGGCCCCCGTGACCACCACGGGCTTGCGGCTGTTCTGCACCAAATAGGACAGGGCGGCTGCCGTGAAGGCCATGGTGTCCGTGCCGTGACAGATGACGAATCCGTCGTAGTCATCATAGCGTCCCTCGATCAGCCCGGCCAGCTCCAGCCAGTGCCTTCCGCAGATATTCGTGCTGTCCAGGCTGAAGGGCGACGCCACCTCCACCTGGCAGAACTCCCGGTATCCCTCCACGTACTGCAGCAGCTCCTCCGCCGCTATCTTGGGCGCCAGCCCCTCCGCCGTGTATCCCGAGGCGATGGTGCCTCCCGTGGCTATCAGCAATATCTTCTTCATCCAGCTTCCTCCCTGCCCCTGCGGGCATCCTTCCTCAGGGCACTCTCACGCGCCCCGCAGGGACAGCGCCACCACTGCCTCTATGGCATCCGTGTACGGGAACATGTCCACTGCCACGCATCTGTCCACCTTGTATCCTTTTCTCACCAGGACCCGCAGATCCGCCGCCAATGTCTCCGGATTGCAGGAGATGTACACGATGCGCCCGGGCCTGATCTTCGCCGCCGCGCCCAGGAAGGCCTCGCTGCTGCCGCTCCTGGGCGGATCCATGAGCAGCACGTCCAGCCTCCCGCCCGCGTCCGCCATCTCCAGCAGGAACTCACCCGCATCCCTCTGGTAGAAGCGGATGTTGGAGACTTTGTTGCGCCTGGCGTTGCTGACGGCGTCCCGCACCGCGTCCCTGTTCAGCTCCACCCCCAGGACATTTTCCGCCTGCCTGCTGGCGATCAGGCCGATGGTCCCCGTGCCGCAGTAGGCGTCCATCACGGTCTCCTTTCCCGTGAGCCCCGCGTACTCCATGGCCTTGGCGTACAGCTTCTCTGTCTGTACAGGGTTCACCTGGTAGAAGGACTTGGGCGAGATGCGGAAGGTCATGCCGGCCAGCTCGTCCTCGATATAGCCTTTCCCGTATATCACCTGCTCCCTGTCCCCCAGGACCATGCTGGTGTCCTTGTCGTTGATGTTGAGGACCATGGTGGTAATCTCCGGGTGGAGCTTCAGCAGGGCCTTCACGAAATTATTCTTGGAGGGCATGACAGGATACCCCAGCACCAGCACCACCATGATCTGCCCCGTGGCATGTCCCACCCGTACCAGCACATGGCGCAGCAGCCCCCGGCCCGTGTCCTCGTCGTAGGGCCGTATCTTGAAGGATCTGAGCAGGCCCCTGATGGACACGATGATCTCATCCGCCTTCCGGTTCTCTATCAGGCAGCTGTCTATGGGGACGATGCGGTGGCTCTTCTCCTCATAGGTGCCGGATATGGCATTGTGCCGCGCGTCCTCCCCGAAGACCGCGTGCACCTTGTTGCGGTAATGGTCGGGGTCGTCCATGGGGATGATGTGCTCCGGCCTGCAGTAGGGCTCCATGAGCCTGCGGAACTTCGTGGACTTGGCCTCGAGCTGCTCTCCGTAGCCTTTGTTGATCCACTGGCAGCCGCCGCATTTGGAGGCTACGGGGCAGAGCTTCGGCGCTGCGCCCTTCCCGGTCCCGCTGCCCGGTGCCTGACGCCCCGCGCCGTCCCGCCTTATGGCCCCTTTTTTCGGGACATCCCGCTCTGCCCTCTTCCGGGGCATCCCATTTCCTGATGTTTCCTTCCTCGGCTTACCGTTCATCGGCATATTCTTTCCTCTTTTTCTTTCTATTTCTCAGAAAAAAAGAAATGCCGGGGCCTTGTTTTCAGGTTCTCGACATTTCTTTTCTATCGGAGTGGCGGGATTCGAACTCGCGACCTCCGCCTCCCTAAGACGGCGCTCTAACCAAGCTGAGCCACACCCCGTAACCATTTAGTATTATAATGCGTCCTGAAAGAAATTGCAACCATTTTTTTGCAAATTTTGCGAATTGGTAGGAATATACAAATAGAGCTGCTGTTTATCGCGTTTTATGCACATATCTTTCAAAAAATGCGGAGCCCCAATCTCTCGAAGCTCCGCATCCCGCTTCCTATGGCCTTTCCTTCTCCTCCAGCAGCCTGACCAGGAACTCCCACACCCGTCCCGTGGAGGAAATGCTCAGGGTCTCCTCCGTGGTATGGATGTCCTTCATGTCAGGGCCCATGGACACACAGTCCAGGTCCGCTATCTTGCTGCCCAGGATGCCGCATTCCAGCCCGGCGTGGATGGCCTCCACCTTGGGCGCTTTTCCGTACATTTTTTCATATAGGGCCGTCATCTTGTCCCGCAGGGGCGAATCCTTGCGGTATTTCCAGCCCGGGTAGTCGCCGCTGACCGTGAAGCTCCCCCCTGCCAGGCCGATGACCGCGCAGAGCCTGTGGATCAGGGCCTGCTTTGCGCTCTCCACGCTGCTGCGCACGGAGAAGTCCGCCAGGAGGCTGCCGTCCTCATAGCTTAAGATGCCCAGGTTCAGGGAGGTCTCCACCAGCCCGTGCATGTCCGCGCTCATGGCCTGCACGCCGTTTGGCAGGGCGATCAGCCAGGCCGCCGCTTTTGCCGTATCCTCCGCCGTGGTGCACAGCCAGCTTCCGGGCCTGGCCTCCCCCGCTGTAATGAACGCCCCGGGGTCCTTGGAGGAAAGCTCCGCCTGAATCTCTCCCTCCACCGTCCTCACCATGTCCAGGAGCGCCTCTTTGTCCCGCTCCTCCACCACCAGCACGGCCTTCGTCTCCCTGGGGATGGCGTTGTCCGCCAGGCCGCCCTGCAGCTGCGAGATGCCGATATCGAGCTCTTTCGTCAGCCGATACAGAAGACGCCCCATGAGGCAGTTGGAATTGCCCCTCTCCTTGTGTATCTCCCCGCCGGAATGGCCTCCCAGGAGGCCTCCAACGGTCACTTCCACAGCCACGCCCTGACGCTTCGCCTCCGAGAGCGGCAGCCTGCCCTTGACCCTGGCCCCGCCGGCGCAGCTGGTCAGGAAGATCCCCTCGTCCTCCGAGTCCAGGTTCACCATGCGGCTCCCGGTGAGCATGGACAGGTCGATGCCTCTGGCCCCGTCCATGCCCACCTCCTCGTCCACGGTGATGATGACCTCCAGGCGGGGATGCTTTATGGTATCGGAGTCCAGCAGCGCCAGCGCATAGGCCACCGCGATGCCGTCGTCCCCGCCCAGGCTGGTGCCCTGGGCGTAGATCTCATCCCCTTGGACGGCAATCCGCAGGCCTTCCTTTGCCATGTCGATGTCGCAGTCCGGCTTCTTTACGGCCACCATGTCCATATGGCCCTGGAGGATGACTGTGGGCTCGTCTTCATATCCGGGGACGGCCTCCTTGACGATGATGATGTTCTTCAGCTCGTCCTGGATGCAGAAAAGGCCCCTGTCCCTGGCGAACTGCGCCAGATAATCGCTGATCTGCCCTACGTTGCCCGACCCGTGGGGGATCTTCGTGATCTCCTCGAAAAAGTGAAATACGTTCTGCGGCTCCAGATTTGATAAGACTCCCATAATTGACCTCCTGTTCCTATCTCCGCAGACAGACTGTCCCTCCTGCGGAAATCATTCCTTTCCCTAAAAATTCTCCTCTATGTCTGTTCCCGGATATCTCAGGTAATAATAATCATCACCTTCCATGGCCTCTGTCCTTATGAAGCCATGCCTTTCATAAAAGGCCGCCGCCCTATGGTTATCCCTATGGCAGCCAAGGGCAATCGGGCGGATGCCGAATTCCTGATAACATTCCCTGATTACCTTTTCCAGCACATAAGAGCCTATCCCCCCATCCCGGTAGCGCCTGTCCATCACAAAGCCCATGAGCCGGTAGAAGGGGGTTCCTTTCATTTCAGCGGGATCCGTCTCCCACTCCAGCGCTTCCCCCAATAGAATGAGCCCAATGTAGGACTCTTTATACTTTATCGCATAGGTATGTCCGATGCAGTGATGGTCGATTCCGTATTGTGTGATTTCCGCAATGGTCTCCACCGAGTCCACAAAGGCTTCGCTGACATCCTCCCGATGGAGCTTTTTCAGTTCTTCCGTGTTCTCTTCGTTCAGCAATTCGATATGGATATCCCGCCAATCCGCGCTCTCCATCTTCCGCAAACTCCCCTTGTAGCTTATCAGAGCAGCCCTCCATGAGGGCAGCCTCGTTCCATCTCCTACTATACACCATGGGCCCTGTTCTTTTCAATACCTTTCATCTTTTCTCTTCTCAATGAACGCTTTTCGTTGTAAAATATCCATAAATAGTCCATCAATATTTATCCCCAGCAAAGGAGTCCCCCATGAAAAGCATCGGCATCGACATCGGAACCACCAGCATCAGCATCGTCCTCGCAAGCTTCCCGGACGGCACGCTCCTCCAATCCGTCACGCTCCCCAACGATACCTTCCTTCCCGCTGCCCGTCCCTGGGAAAGGCTTCAGGATCCCGCAGCCATCCTGGCCGGGGTCTTCCCGGCTCTGGAGGGGCTGCTCTCCGCCTGCGGCGATGTGGCCGCCATCGGCCTCACCGGCCAGATGCACGGCATCCTCTACCTGGACAGGGGCGGCCGCGCAGCGAGTCCGCTCTTCACATGGCAGGACGGGCGGGGGAACCTGATTGACTATGACCATGGGAAAAGCGTCTGCAGCTGCCTGGACGGGGCATATGGCGTAAAACTGTCTACCGGCTATGGCCTGGCGACGCATCTGTACAATATGAAGAAAGGCCTCGTCCCGGCAGAGGCGGTCTCCCTGTGTACCATAGCCGACTATGTGGGCATGGCGCTGACAGGGCGCAGCGCTCCCTTGCTCCACATCAGCCAGGCTGCCAGCCTAGGGCTGTATGACTGTAAAACGAATGAATTTATGTGGAAATTCATAAACGAATGCGGCATCTCCCCTGCTTTTCTTCCGACCGTCACAAAGGACATTGTACCTCTTGGCGCTTTCCGGGGCATTCCGGTCTGCGTCTCCATAGGGGACAATCAGGCCAGCTTCCTGGGCTCCGTAGGGGAGGATAAGGACTGCGCATTGGTGAATATCGGGACAGGCTCCCAGATTTCCGTGCTGTCCCATACTTGCTTCCAGGGCAAGGGCATCGAAGCCAGGCCCTTCACCGCGGACAGCTATCTGCTGGTGGGAGCCGCCCTGTGCGGCGGTAGCGCCTATGCGGCCTTGGAGAGATTTTTCAGAGAATATGTGGTAGCGGCAGGCGGGGAGGATGCGCCCCAGTATGACATCATGAAGGAGCTGCTGGACAGGCAGGAGGACAGTGCAGAGAGCTGGACAGTCCGCACCTCTTTCCTGGGTACCAGGGAAAATCCCCGGGAGGCCGGCTCTGTCAGCGGGATTCGCCTGGACAATTTCCGCCCCGCCTCCCTGATACGTGGCGTCCTGGATGGCATGGCCCAGGAGCTTTACGGCCTATACCGCGTCATCCGGGCCGAGACTAGGCTCTCCCCCGCCAGGCTCATGGCCTCCGGCAACGGCGTCCGCAGGAACCCCGCGCTCCGGGACGCCCTCCAGGCCCACTTCGGAATGCCCCTCGCCGTCGTGGCCCACCAGGAGGAGGCCGCTTACGGAGCG
>CAMTBF010000003.1 GCA_947068385.1 uncultured Lachnospiraceae bacterium | reverse complement strand
AGGATGGTCGGAAGCCCCAGCCGATCCAGGCACAGCCAGCAGAGGAAATCCGCCGTATATCCCACGCAGACCATATTCACCACTGTCCCCAGCCCGATGCAATGCCTCATGGTGAGCCAGACCACCACCAGCAGCACCGCGTTCACGATCAGCTGCCAGCTCCCGAAGCTCATCCCCAGGAACCCGCTGACGCCCAGATTCATACACGAAAAAGCGTCCACCCCGAAGCCGCTCATGCGGTACGAGGCCACGCACATGCCAATCAGCAGGATACCGAACAGCATCATGCCGATCCGCCTCAGGCTATATCTCTTCTCACCGTTCAAGATTTCATCTCCTTCGCGCGTCTCTTTCATCATGAAAACGGCCGGGGCCCAAAAGCACTGGCATCCCGGCCGCGGAACATCTGGTGGCGCTTATCGCTTTAACTGCACTGCATCCTCATACTTCTTCACCTCAGCATAGAAATCCTTATCGGACACCACGCCGCACCGCTGGCAGTACTCGTTCCACACATCGCCGAAGGGCAGGGTCTTCACCGCCTCCTGCTCCACCATCAGCTCGGTCATGCGGTTCTCGTCCTGGAGCTTTTTCAGCGCCTCATTGGGCGTGCACATGGCCGTCAGCAGGGCCTTCTGCCAGCTGCGGAATCCCATGGCCCAGGCGGAGACCCGGTTGATGCTGGCATCGAAGTAGTCCAATGCCATGTAGACCCTGTCCAGGCCGTCGCATCTGACGATTTCTTTTGCCATCTCTTTTGTCTCATCATCGAAGAGCACCACATGGTCGCTGTCCCAGCGGATCGGCCTTGTGATGTGCAGGGCGATCTCCGGGTAGAAGCACAATAATGCGGGAATCTTGTCGGACACCACCTCGGTGGGATGGTAATGGCCATTGTCCATCAGGGGCAGGCAGCCCTCATGGGTGGCCGCGAAACTCAATGTGAACTCAGCGCTTCCCGCCGTGTAAGCCTCCACGCCGATGCCGAACACCTTGGACTCCACGCAGGGCTTCACCTTGTCCCTGTCAAAGGGCTCGGACAGGATCTCCTCGATGGACTCCTTGTATCTCATCCTGGGGCCCATGCGGTCTGCGGGCACGTCCTTGTAGCCGTCCCCCGTCCAGATATTCATGACGCAGGGAACGCCGGTCTCCTCCGCGAAATACTGGGAGATGCGGATGCATGCCTTGCCGTGGTCGATCCAGAACCTCCTGGTCTCCTCATCAGGGCTGGAGAGGGTCAGGCCGTCCTTCACCTTGTCGTGGGAGAAGAACGTAGGGTTGAAGTCGATGCCCATGTTCCTCTCCTTGGCGAACGCCACCCACTTGGCGAAATGCTTGGGTTCGATCTTGTCCCGGTCAACGAACTCGCCGGGCTCGAAGATGGCATAGCTGGCATGGAGGTTCAGCTTCTTCCTGCCGGGCATCAGGCTCAATGCCTTGTCCATGTCCTGCATCAGCTGTTCCGGAGTCCTGGCCTTTCCGGGATAGTCTCCGGTGGTCTGGATGCCGCCGGTCAGGGGGCCGTCATGGTCGAAGCCGGTGACGTCGTCTCCCTGCCAGCAATGGAGCGCCACGGGAGCCTCCATGCACTTTTTGATTGCTGCCTCCACGTCCACGCCGTAGGAGGCGTAGATCTCTTTTGCGGATTCAAATCTTTCCTTTGCTGTCATTTCGTTTTCCTTTCTTCTCTATTGAAATCTTCTCTACTGAAATATTGAAAACCCTATGTCGCGGAAGCCGTCCTTTTTCACGGCTGGTACTGGTCGATGGGGAAAGAAGCGAACACGCAGGCCCTGGCCGCCTTCAGATCCGCCAGCTCCCCTGTAGCCATCATCTGGGCCGCGATGTTGCCGATTGCCGTGGCCTCCGTGGGGCCCGCGTACACAGGAACGCCCGTGGCCCGGGCCGTCAGCCTGTTCAGGTATTCCGCGTTGGAGCCACCGCCCACGATATGTATCTTGTCGTACTTCTTGCCGGTGATGCCCTCGATTTGCCGGATGGTCTTGGCATAGCACTGGGCCAGGCTGTTGTAGATGACGGACGCCACCTCCGCTAAGCCTTCCGGCACCTGCTGCCCCGACTCCCTGCAGGCCGCCTGCACCTCTTCCGTCATGTTGTCCGGAGCCAGGAAACGGTCGTCATTGCAGTCCACGATGGAGGGGATGCTGCATTTGGAGGCCATGTCGCAGATCTCGCCGAAGCCCAGATCCCCGCCGATCTCCTTCTTCACGGACTGAATCATCCACAGCCCCATGATGTTCTTCAGATAGCGGAAGCGGTAGTCATACCCGCCCTCGTTGGTCAGGTTGTTTGCCTTGCTCTCGGGGGAGCAGTTGGCCTCCATGAGCTCCGTCCCCATCAGCGACCATGTGCCGGAGCTGATGTACAGGGCATCGTCGCTGTCCGTGGGCACCGCTATCACCGCGGAGCCGGTGTCGTGGGTGGCAGGCTCCACTACCTTGCAGCCAAACCCTACCTCCGCCTGCACTTCGGCAGTGAGCTCGCCCAGCACGGTGCCCGGCGTGACCATCCGCTGGAAGATCCGCTTCGGGTATCCCAGCCTCTCGATCAGCTCCATGTCCCAGTCCTTGGTCTGGGGGCTCACTAGCTGTCCCGTGGTGGCCTCCGTATACTCCGTGGCCGCCACCCCGGAGAGCATATAATGGAAGTAATCCGGCATCAGCAGCATGGTCTGGGCTTTCTCCAGCTGCTCCGGCTTCTTCACCTTCAGGGCCATGAGCTGGTAGATCGTGTTGAAGATCGCTTTCTGGATGCCGGTGCGGGCGTACAGCTCGTCCTCCGGGATGATCTTGTATACCTCCTGGTCCATCCCGTTGGTGCGCTTGTCCCGGTAAGCCACCGCGTTTCCGATGCGCGCGCCGTTCTCGTCCAGCAGCACGAAGTCCACCCCCCAGGTGTCCACGCCCACGCTGACGGGAACCTTGCCAAGCTCCGCGCACTTCTTCAGGCCCAGCTTGATCTGGCGGAACAGCTCGTCCACGTCCCAGACATGCTCGCCGTCCTTCTCCACCATCCCGTTGGGGAAGCGGTGCACCTCCTCCAGCACCATCCTCCCCTCCTCCAGATGGGCCAGGATATGCCGTCCGCTGGATGCGCCGATGTCTATCGCAAGATAATATTTGCATGAGTCCATAGCCATCCATCTCCTTTCGCTCTATTAATAAAGGAATTGTACCATACTTTCCGGTACAAAAAAAGGGATTTTTTCAGTTTTCCCAAAGAAAGCACAGAACCATATGCCGGAAATGTGGAATCTGCCCAAATCAATGCCGCGGGCCGCTGTCCCTCTGCGCAAGCCGTCAAGCCCCATGTATGGTTCCGTTGCCGATAGCATGGCTTTCAAAGACAACTTTGCCACATTTACGCTGATCCTGATATATGGTAAAATGTCTTTATTACATATGGAAGGGAGCATGCGAAAAGATGAAGAACCGAGAACGCGTCCAGGCGACGCTTCATTTCGAAAGGCCGGACGACCGGCTGCCTATGATAGAATGGGCCTCCTGGTGGGACAAGACATTGGATGCCTGGCACAGCCAGGGGCTTTCGGCCCAGATTCCCTGGGACGGGCTGGCCCCTGCCCTGGGCCTGGACCGGCATGTGCAGTTCTGGCTCCCCCACAGGGCGGCGGACTGCCCCCAGCCGGCCTTCAACGGCGGCCCCATCATGGAGGACGAGCAGGATTACGAAGACCTGCTGCCCTTCCTTTACCCGGAGCACGGCATCGACGGCCAGCTCCAGGCCATGGGCGAGCTGAAGGAGGCCCATGAAGCCGGGGAGTTCCCCGTCTGGTTCTCCTTGGACGGCGGGTTCTGGTTCCCCCGCACCCTGTTCGGCATCGAGAACCATCTGTATTCCTTCTATGACTATCCGGAGCTGTACCACCGCATGCTGGACGATCTGGCCGCCTATCAGCTGCGGCAGCTGGACAGAATCTATGAGGTGATCACGCCGGATTTCATGACCTTTGCGGAGGACATGAGCTACAACAACGGCCCTATGATATCGGAGAAATGCTTCAACGAATTCCTGGCCCCCTATTACCGCAGGGTCATCCCCGCCATCCGGGAGCGGGGCACCAAGGTCATCATCGATTCGGACGGCGATGTCACGAGGATGATTCCCTGGCTACGGCAGGTCGGGATAGAGGGCGTCCTGCCCCTGGAGCGCCAAGCGGGCGTGGACGTGGCGGCGCTGCGGGAGGCCTATCCGGATTTCCTCTTCATCGGCGCCTTCGACAAGATGACCATGCGCCAGAGCACGGAGGCCATGCGCGGGGAGTTCGAGAGGCTGCTGCCCGTGATGAAGACCGGCGGGTTCATCCCCAGCGTAGACCACCAGACGCCGCCGGACTGCCCGCTGGAGCGCTACCACAGGTATGTGGGGCTGCTGGAGGAGTATACGGTGAGGGCCGTAAAGGAATAGTGCGGCTACCGCAGCTCCCCTTTCCTCCTGGGCGGGAAGATCCGGTGTCACCGGCCCTTCCCGCCCTTCCCCAGCTCGAAGGGAGTCATCTGATAGACGTAGTAATTGAGCCAGTTGCTGTAGAGGTTGTTGCTGTGGGAGCGCCACTGGAGCAGGGGCTTCTCCTTCGGGTCGTCATTTGGATAATAATTGTACGGGATTTGGATGTCCAGGCCCTTGTTCAGATCCCGATAGTACTCATTGTTCAGAGAGTATCTGTCATACTCCGGGTGGCCGGTGACGAATATCTTCTTCCCCTCCTGGGCCATGGCCAGGTATACGCCGGCCACCGGGGACTCCGCCAGCACCGTCAGCTCCTGGCAGGCGTGGATGGCCTCCGCCGGGGTCTCCGTGTGGCGGCTCTGGGGGGCCAGGAAGATGTCGTCGAAGCCCCGCACCAGAGGAATCTTGCGGTTCTTCACCTTGTGCTCGTAGATGCCGAACAGCTTCCGGGGCAGGAGCTTTTTGTTGATGCCATAATAATGGTAGAGGCCTGCCTGGGCCGCCCAGCAGATGTGCAGGGTGGAGGTCACATGGGTCTGGGCCCAGTCCAGGATCTCGCAGATTTCCTCCCAGTAGTCCACCTCCTCGAAGGGGATGTCCTCCACCGGCGCTCCCGTCACGATCATGCCGTCGTAGTCCCTGTCCCGAATCTCATCCAGGGTGCTGTAGAATTTGTTCAGGTGGCTGGCCGAGGTGTTCAGGGACACATGGCTCTTCACGTTGATGAAGGTCACGTCCACCTGCAGCGGCGTGTTGGACAGGGCCCGCAGCAGCTGCAGCTCCGTGTCCTGCTTGATGGGCATGTTGTTCAGAATCAGTACCTCCAGCGGACGGATGTCCTGATGGATGGCCCGGAGTTCGTCCATGACGAATATATTCTCGTTGATCAGTATTTCTTTTGCAGGTAAATCGCTTTGTACTTTTATGGGCATTTGGGGTTCCTCCTACTTTTTTCTATCTTTTCCTATTCTCCAGGACTGTCCATCTGGTACTGTGCCAGGAAGTCCGCCTCAGAGAGAATGGGGATTCCCAGCTCCTTGGCTTTCTTGTTCTTGGACGAATTGGATGTCACGTCATTGTTGATCAGGCAGGTGGTCTTGCCGGTGACGCTCCCCGTGACCTTGCCGCCCTTCTGCTCGATGGCCTCCTTTAAGTCGCTTCGGCTGGCGAATTTCTCCAGGGAACCGGTGATGACGAAGCTTAGGCCGGACAGCGTCTGGCTGCCCTCCTCCACCTTGGGGATCTCGATCTCCAGCTCACCCACCAGATCCGCTATCCTCCGCAGGTTGTCCTCATCCCGCATGTAGCTCACAAAGGCTGTGGCGATGACCTCGCCCACGCCGTCTATGGCACTCAAGGTCTCCACGTCCGCCTCCTGCATGCGCTTTAAATCGTGGTCAAAGAAGCGGCAGAGCATCTTTGCGTTGGCTGAGCCGATATTGGCAATGCCCAGGCCGTATATCACTCTGGGCAAAGTGGTATGGCGGGCGCGCTCTATGCTGTCAATCAGGTTCTGGTAGGACTTCTGGCCGAAGCCCTCCATCTCCACGATCCGCTCCCGGTATCTGTCCAGATGGAAGAGATCCGCGAACTCCTGGATGAAGCCCATGTCGATGAATTTCTCCAGGGTGGCCTCCGACAGGCCGTCGATGTTCATGGCATCCCGGCTGACGAAGAGGGTGAAGGCCTTGATCTGCTTGGCGGCACACTTCTCGTTGGTGCAGTAGAGGGACTGGACGTCATTTACCTGACGGATTTCCGTTGCCCCGCCGCACACCGGACAGATGGACGGAATCTCCACCGGCCTGTGGCCGCCCATGGCCAGAGCCGCCTCCACGGCCTGCGCTTTTGCCGCAGCATCTTCCTCTGTGCCCTCCTCTTCTATGGCCTGCTCATCATCTGCAGGCCGCTCTTCTCCTTCCGGAGCTTCCTTTCCGACAGGCTGCTCTTCTCCTGCCGGGGCTTCCTTTCCGGCAGGCTGCCCTTCTCCTGCTAAAGCCCCCTCTCCTACTGGCTGCTCCTCTCCCGCAGCTCCCTCTTCTTCTGCAAGCCGGTTCTCCTCCCCGGCCCGGACATCCTCTGCCTGTGCCTGGGCCAGCATCTCCCTGGCCGTCAGGTTCTCCGCAATCTGCGGTATGATCATGTTCGCCTTGTACACGGTAATCCGGTCGCCGATTCCCAGATGGAGACCTCGCAGGATGCTGATATTGTGGACAGAGGCCCTGCTCACCGTGGTGCCCTCCAGCTCCACGGGCTCGAATATGGCCACAGGGTTGATCAGCCCCGTCCGGCTGGCGCTCCATTCGATTTCAAGGAGCCTGGTCTCCCGCAGCTCGTCCGCCCACTTGAAAGCGATGGAATTCCTGGGGAACTTCGCCGTCCTGCCCAAAGAGCGCCCATAGGCGATATCATCGTAGACCAGCACCAGCCCGTCCGAGGGGATGTCGTAAGTCTCTATCTTCTTCTCGAAGCGCTCTATGGTATCCAGGATGCTCTCCTCCGTCACCAGATAGTGCTCCACAGTCTCGAAGCCCTGCTCCTCCAGGAAACGGAACTGCGCCTCCACGGAATCGCCGATATCCGCGGCCCTGCCCCTGTCCCCCTCCCAGGCATCCCGCAGGCCTGGGGAATCCGCCGCCAGGCCCGCGGGTTCCGGCTTCCCCTCTGCCGCATCCCCGGAATCAGCTTCTCTGGCATCCACCAGCGCAAAGGCATAGAACCGGACGTTTCTCCTGGCCGTGATCTCATTGTTCAGCTGGCGCACGGAGCCGCTGCACAGGTTCCGGGGATTCTTGTACCTGGCGTCTGCATCCTCGATTTCGTCATTTATCTTCCGGAAATCCGAATAGCTGATCACCGCCTCTCCCCGCAGCACCAGCTCTCCCCGGAAGGGAATCTCCAGCGGGAGGTTCACGAAAGTCCGCGCATTGCCTGTGATGACCTCCCCTATCTCTCCGTTCCCCCTGGTGACCGCCTTTTCCAGCTTTCCCTCCCGATAAGTCAGGACGATGGTCAGGCCGTCCAGCTTCCAGCTTAAGACCGCCGGATGCCCCTGGAGCCACTCCGCAAGCTCCTCCCTGCTCTTGGTCTTGTCCAGGGAGAGCATGGGACTCTCGTGCCGCTCCTTTGGCAGCTCGTCCACAGCCTCGTACCCTACGCTCACCGTAGGGCTGTTCGCCAGCACCATGCCCGTCTCCCGCTCCAGGATTACAAGCTCGTCATAAAAGGAGTCGTACTCCCGATTGCTCATGATTTCCCTGTCCTGGGCGTAGTAAGCTTTCGAGGCCTCGTTCAGGGCCGCTACCAGATATTTGATTCTTTCGATTTTTTCAGACTGCGTCATATTTCAACCATCCTTCTTCTATGCTGCTGCGCGTCCTCCTGCGCCATGCCATAGGACGGGCAAAGCCCTGTGCGTCTTCGCGTCCCATGAAAAGCGCCGCCCATCACCGCACAGCCCGCGCCCTTTCCCACCGCCGGGACAGACGCCGCCCTCAGGCCAGGCCCTTCACCAGCCGTTCACAGGCCGCAGTCCCGGTACAGCCGCTCCACGTCCTCCCGGCCCAGCTCCCGGTATTCCCCGGGCCTCAGATTCCCCAAAGTCACATGCATCACCCGGACGCGCTTCAGGGCCCGCACATGATAGCCGCAGGCCCGGCACATCCGCTTGATCTGCCGGTTCACGCCCTGGGTCAGCACCATGCGGAGGGTGAATCTGTCCACCTGCTCCACCCGGCATTCCCTGGTGGTGACGTCCAACTCCTCCAGGTACACGCCCCCTGCCAGCTTCTCCAGGAATTCCGGCGTAATCTCCCTGTTGACCCGCACCAGGTATTCCTTCTCGTGGCGGTTGGCCCCCTTCATCATGGCCTGGATCAGGTCGCCGTCATTGGAGAGCAGCAGAAGCCCCTCCGAGTCCTTGTCCAGCCGTCCCGCGTAAGTGACCCGCACCGGATAGTCCACCAGGTCGGACACGATCCGCTCCGCGTGGCGGTCCTTCTCCGTACAGGTCACCCCCAGGGGCTTGTAGAATGCCAGCACCACAGCCTCCTGCCCGGGGCTCACCCGCCTGCCGGACACAAGCACCTCGTCGCCGTCCCCCACCGCCATGCCCGCCAGCGCCGTCCGGCCGTTCACCAGCACTTCGCCCCTCTCTATCAGCTTATCCGCGTCCCGTCTGGAGCATACGCCGCAGTGGGCCAGATATTTGTTCAGTCTCATTGGTTCCATGATTTCCCTTTCCAGACCGTTCCTGTTGCGGACGGCCTTCCTGTTCCCTGCCCTCTTCCAGCCTCGGCAGGCTTCCGCAGCCGCACATGGCTCCTCCCCGGCTGCCGCACCGGTCAAACCAGGCTGCGGATCTCCGGAATCCCGTCCCCTTCCCGCAGACCTGTCTTCGCCGTCCTGTCCGCCAATTCATTATAATACACATTCGTGTGGGCCGCCACCTTTCGGAAGGAAATCCCGATGCTTTTTCTCCATTCCCGCATGGCTGCGGCATATTTCTGGGTCAGCTCCGTCTTGGAACGCCAGGCCCCTGTGACCCATTTTTCGATTCCCTCGTAGTCATAGCACAGCTCCACCGCGGTAAAGCCGCTGAGCATGGCGGTCTTCACCGCGTACATGGCCCCCAGCATCTCCCCGGTGACGTTCCTGTGCCGCAGGGACTGGACATTGTCCCCGTTTCCATATTCCGTATATATCCTGCCGTCAGACAGTATGAAGACACAGCCGAAAGCATATTTTTTCAGGGAATCGTCGTAGCTGCCGTCCACGTAGACCAGCAGCGTCCCGGCAGCGGGAACCTCGTCCCCCTCCCTTACGAAGCCCTGCTCCCCTCTGGAAGAGCCTGTCTGCCCAGATTCCGTGGGATGCATTCTGCTTTCGCCATCCGTCTCTTCCGGCCCGGAGCCCTCTCCTGCCCCGGGCGCAAGCCCCAGATATGCCTCCGCCTCCTCCAGCCCCGGAAACCCTTTGTACTCCGCGCCGGGATATCCCTCCACACAGGCCCTGCACTCCTCCCAGCTGCGGAAGACGCCCGTGGCCTTCCCCTTCTTTACCGCATAAAACTTCTTCCCTGCCATCCCGCGCCCTGTCCCTTCTTATCTCTCTTCCTTACCGCTTTCCTGCCTTCTCCTGCCGCTTCCTGCCATATCCCGTGACAATCGCTACCAGCAGGATTACCAGCATGCAGATGGAATAATAGTTCACGAAAGGCACCGATGCCGGTGCAACGGCAAACCCCTCCCCGAACTGGGCGGACTGCTGCGCCGGAATCACGCAGTGCACCGTCCATGGCGCCAGGAAGCAGAACACGCATCCCGTGCAGTCCAGCAGGTTCGCCCGGCGGTACCTGTCCACCCCGGCCTTCTCCCCGATGTCGTTCACCAGGTCGCCCAGTGCCACGATCGCCACGGATATCACCCCCGTCACCATGCTCAGGATCCCCGTGGACAGGACTATGGTGGCCTCCGCGCTGCGCGCATCCTTCGCGAAGCGTCCCAGCAGCGCCCCCACGTCCTCGAACAGCCCGCTGCGCTCCAGCACCCCAAGCAACGAGAACACCGCTATCAGCATGGCCACTGTCCCCGCCGTGCCCGTGATGGAGGAGATAATCAGGCCCTCCACGGAAAATCCGCCGGGGAAGGACACCAAATCGTCTATCTTATAGATACCGCATGCCAGCCCTGCCACGATTCCCGCCAGGATGCCGCAGGACAGCGCCGTAATCAGATGCTTCCTCATGAGACACAGCACGATGATGACCACAGGCACTGCCAGCATCACCAGGCTCATAGGCTCCGCCTGGGCCTGGGCCCCCTCGATTGCACCCCCCGGGCCCGCATCCCTGGCGAAGACCAGGAACAGCACCAACGCCCCCGCTGCCGCCGGCAGGCTGTACCGCATCCTGGTCTTCACCACCGTGCCCAAATCCGCGTGCTGGGTGGAGGAGGACGCAATGGTGGTATCTGAAATCGGCCCCAGGTTGTCCCCGAAAGCCGCCCCGGAGACGATGGCCCCGATCATGAATTCCGGGGACGCCCCGGCCATCACGCCCACCGGGAACAGGATTGGAATCACCACGAAGTATGTCCCCACCGAGGTGCCCGTGGCGAAGGCCAGCAGGCAGGTGATGAGGAAGGTGGCCGCCACGAACAGCCTGCCGGTGAAGCCTGCCGCCACCACATAGGCCGCGATGGTCTGCACCGCGCCGCTGGAGGAGATCAGCTTGCCGGAGACCGCCGCCAGGATCACCGACAGCACGATCACCGCGAACATGGGCTTGCCAAGCCCGTACACCAGCGCCTCCCCGTAGGCCTTCTCGTCCTTCGCCAGCAATACGCCCGCCACCAGCGCCGCAAAGAACGCGATCACGTATCCGTTCACATTGGACTGGCTGAAGGCCGCCCATCCGATCATGGCCGCCGCCACGATCAGCGGGACTGCCTTCCCGAAGCCGCCCAGATAGAATTCTACTTTTTTTGGTTTGTTCTCCATGGTTTCCTCCCCCTTGCCGTTTCGAATCATGTCTGTCAATATGTTCTATTTTAACGGCCTTGCCTGTACCTGTCAAATAATTCTTTTTTCGAAAAAGAGTTTGCAAAAACCGCAAACTACTGTATAATAAAATAAGGTGATTATCCTAAAGAAAGAGAGAGACGATATGGCCATTGGAAAAAAGAAAAAAATACTGATGCAGGCTGTCTCGAAGCTGAAAGCGGCCGACTACTCCGCGGAGCCGGAGCTGAATGGCATCTACGAGAGGCTGGCCAGCGGGAGGAAGCAGTTCGCGGAGCTGTTCGAGAAGAATATCAAAGCGGTCATGCAGATCAGCTCGCTGGACCTGACCATGCAGCATCAGACGGACAAGATCATCGACATCTCCCAGCAGGTGACGAATGCCACGGAGACCATCTTCGGCTCCGCCGTGGGGGCTGCCAGCAATCAGCATGAGGAGCTGGCCAATACCATCGTCAGCGTCTCCGGCGAGACCGATGACGTGTATCAGAAAATCGAAGCAGGCCAGCAGGAGCTGACCTCCATCAAGGACCTCTCCCAGCAGACCATCGATGCCTCCCGGGAGATGCAGAAGAACATGGACGAACTGTTCGGCATCATCGACCATATCAGCGGAATCATCTCCGGCATCGGCAACATCTCCATGCAGACCAATCTGCTGGCGCTGAACGCTTCCGTGGAGGCCGCCAGGGCCGGTGAGGCAGGGAAGGGCTTCGCCGTGGTCGCCAATGAGATCAGGGAGCTCTCCCAGGAGACCCAGCAGCTCACCTCCGGCATGGAGGATTTCGTGAAGAGCATGAAGGACGCCTCCAAGAAGAGCATTGAGAGCGCCAACGGCACCATCGAATCCCTAGCCTCCATGTCCGACAGGATCAAGCATGTATGGGCGCTGAACGACGAGAACCATGCCGCCGTGTCCAGGATCAACGATTCCGTCAGCTCCCTGGCCGCCGTCAGCGAGGAGATCAGCAGCTCCATGACCGAGATGCAGAACCAGCTGCGGGAAAGCTCCGATTTCATGCGCACCGTAGGGGAGGATCTGCGGCAGGCCACCCAGCCTGTGGTGGATATCGAGAAAATCCTGGACGAGACGGTACGGCAGATGGGCGAGATGTCCCACGATGCCTTCTACCATCTGGAGGACGCGGAATTTGCCCAGTACATGCGCTCCGCCATCTCCTCCCACAATGCCTGGCTGGCCAATCTGAAGAAGATGGTCTACGCCCAGCAGGTCATGCCCCTGCAGCTGGATTCCTCCAAGTGCGGGTTCGGGCATTTCTACTATGCCATGATGCCGGACATCCCCGATATCGTGCCGATCTGGAAGGGGCTGGGGCCCAAGCACCAGAAGTTCCATAAATATGGCGCTTCCGTCATCAATGCCATCAATGGCGGCAGGTACGCGGAGGCGGAGCAGATCTACCGCGAAGCCGAGACCTACTCCAAGAGCCTGATTGCGGACATGAACCGCATCCTGAAGGCCCTCGGCGAATAGGCAGGACAGACATAGGATAGAGACAGGCCCGGGAGCTCTTTGTTCCCGGGCCGTTTTGCTGCCTTTTTATTGCCTTTTTATCCGTTCTGTCATACGATTCCCTGGGCGGTCATGGCCTCTGCCACCTTCAGGAACCCTGCGATATTGGCGCCTGCCACGTAGTTCCCTTCCATGCCGTACTTCCTCGCCGCATCGTCCAGGTTGTGGAAGATGTTCACCATGATGCCCTGCAGCTTGGAGTCCACTTCCTCGAAGGTCCAGCTGAGGCGCTCGCTGTTCTGGCTCATCTCCAGGGCGGAGGTGGCCACGCCGCCTGCATTCGCCGCCTTGCCGGGGCAGAACAGGACGCCGTTCTTCTGCAGGTACTCGGTAGCCTCCAGGGTGGTGGGCATGTTCGCGCCCTCCGCCACCGCAAAGCACCCGTTGGCCACCAGGGCCTTCGCGTCCTCCAGGTCCAGCTCGTTCTGGGTGGCGCAGGGAAGGGCGATGTCGCACTTCACCGTCCACACATTGCTGCCCGGCGCGCACGCATGGTACTGGGCGCTGGGCCTTGCGGCCGCGTACTCGGTGAGCCTTGCCCGCTTCACTTCCTTCACTTCCTTCAGCAGCGCCACGTCGATGCCCTCGGGATCGAAGATCCAGCCGGTGGAGTCGGAGCAGGTCACAGGCTTCGCCCCCAGCTGCTGTGCCTTCTGGATGGCGTAGATCGCCACGTTGCCCGCGCCGGACACTGCCACGGTCTTGCCTGCGATGTCCTTTCCATTGCACTTGAGCATCTCCTCCGTCAGATACAGCAGGCCGTACCCTGTGGCCTCCGTCCTGGCCAGGGATCCGCCGTAGCTTAAGCCCTTGCCCGTGAGCACGCCCTCGTACAGGCCCGTGAGCCTCTTGTACTGGCCGTACATAAAGCCGATCTCCCTGGCACCCGTGCCGATGTCGCCTGCCGGCACATCTGTATCAGCGCCGATATACTTGTGGAGCTCCGTCATGAAGCTCTGGCAGAAGGCCATCACCTCTCTGTCCGACTTGCCCTTGGGGTCGAAGTCGCAGCCGCCCTTGCCGCCGCCGATGGGAAGGCCGGTGAGGGAATTCTTGAAGATCTGCTCGAAGCCAAGGAACTTGATTATCCCCAGGTTCACGCTGGGATGCAGCCTCAGTCCCCCCTTGTAGGGCCCGATCGCGGAGTTGAACTGCACGCGGAAGCCGTTGTTCACCTGCACCTGCCCCTTGTCGTCCACCCAGGGCACGCGGAAGAGCAGCTGGCGCTCCGGCGTCACAATCCTCTCCAGCAGCGCGTCCCTGCGGTACTTCTCCTCGTTCGCCTCGATCACCACGCGGAGGGACTCCAGGACCTCCTTCACCGCCTGGTGGAACTCCGGCTGGGCGGGGTTCTTGGCCACTACCAGCTCATAGACCTCATCTACATATGACATTGCATCATCCTCCTCTTTCTTTTCTATGAAAAAAGCATAGGACTGCTCCTATGCCTTCTGAAAGAGCCGTTGCACGGCTCTCAACACTATTGTCCCGAAAACATTATACCCTTTGGCCGTAAAATGCACAACGCTTTAATTCACTAAATTGGAAAAGTTTTCAGGTTTTTTTCTAATCAATCTGCACAATTCCTGCACATGCCAAAAGCATCCGCCAGGCAGGCCCCCTAGAGATAGTCCTTCAGGCGCTTGATGTTGCTCTCCTCGAAGTCGATCAGCTGCTTCGCCAGCGCAGTGGGGCGCTCCCCGGCGTTCTCGTTGTGCTTCAGCACCTTCTCCATCTCCAGGATGCCGTTGTTGCTGCCCTTGATCATCATCTCCGCGATATGCTCCGTGCTGGTGTTCAGCATGGTGTTGTAATGGATGCCGGTCCTGAGCATGGCATCGGTGAGGACATTGCTCTGATAGCGCTCCGCCTTCCCCTCCATGAGCTGCCTGGACGCTTCATTGTAAAGCTCCGCATACTTTAAGGATTGTCTGGAAATCTGCAGGGCAAGGTCATCGTCATACACCTTGCCGGAAATGGTGTCGATGGCCTTCATGGCCATTTCCGCGTTCCTCTGGATTTCCCTGTAAACTGCCGCCTCCTGTGATTTCATCGCAAATGTATCTCCTTCCTGTGGGAATAAAAAAGCCTCTTACGGAGGATGCGCCCTCGCGCTGCCCTCCATAAAAGGCTTTCCACATTTTCGGCATATTATGCATCACTGGGTGACGAATTCCGCTTTCACATAAGCCACCTTGCCGTCGAACTTTATCTTGCACCAATCGCCCTCGATGCCCAAAAGCTCCGCCGTGTCCCCGCCTACCAGGATGCCCACCTGCTCGGCCGTCTCGCTTGCGGCGGCGCGCACGTTGACGTTGGTGTTGGCGGTCACGGTGCCGATGCTCTCCTGGCCCTCCGCGCTCTCCTCCATCTGCAGGTACTCGGTCTTGATGAAGCCGTCCCCGCCCTCATAGACGATCTTGGTCCAGCCGTTGGCGCGTACCTCCTGCACCTGGACCCTGGTGCCGCCCTCTACCTGCCCCAGCCTGTCCGCCTGTTCGCTGTCGGAATTCCTGACGTTGACGGTGGTGGTGGCCAGTGCGCTCTGGGGAGTGCTCTGGGTGGGTGCCTGGGCGTCAGGGGCCTCTCCTCCCGCTGCCGGATCCGTGCCCTCGCCAGCCGCCTCGCCGCCCTCCGGATCGCCCTCCTGGGCCGGAGGCGCGTTCAGCTCTGCCAGCCTCACGCCTACCGCCGCGTCCACCTGGACTCCCAGCTCTCCCAGATATGCCAGGAGCTGGGGATTGGCCTCCATCAGCTCGTTGTATTCCGCGTTCACCCGGTTGTTGAACTCTATGGTGTCGTCCTGTGCCGAGATATCTACCACGTACTTCTTCTCGTCTTCCGTGAAGTTCTTCTCGTTCTTGATGCGCAGCGTCCCCTGTCCGTCGCCCTGGACATAGAACATCTGCCAGCCGGGAACCTCCTCCTCATGGTTCAGGAAGCTGATCCTGTAATATACATACACCAAGGACGCGCCTGCCTCAGGGCCTTCCTTCGTATAGATCTCCAGGTTGGAGATATGGTCTACGTACTTCGCCATCTCCTCGCAGCGGAGCTGCTCATTCTCCGTGAGCTCGTCATACAGGGACGCCATCAAGGCGCTGTCCCCGGAAGCCATGGTATCGTAATAAGTCGTGACCAGCGTCTGGATGCCCGCATCCTCGTTGAGCACCAGCGGCGTCTCCTTGGGCGCGGCCTCCTCGGCAGGGGGCTGCTCCCCGGACTGCTCCCCGCTCTCCTCCCCGGCCAGGCTCACCGGCTCCACGGACTCCTCCGTGGAAGTCCGGGGCTCCTCCTGCTCCGCCTTCCTGCTGTTGGCCCCCAGGGCATAGGAGACCGTACATGCCGCCACCACGATCACGACCAGCGGGAACAGGAACTTGGAATTCGTCACTATAAAATCACGGAACGTCGTCTTTTTATCCATATCGCCACACCTTCCTTACAAAACGGCACCACTGCCCGGAATCCTGCCGTAACACAAGGAGCCGCATGCGGCTCCCCTAAGCAAAAACAATAGAATCCACGCTCCGCGAGTCTTCTATTGTCATGAATAATAGCCAAAGCGATGTAAATGCATCCGACAGGAATCGAACCTGCATTAAAGGCGTCGGAGGCCTTCGTTCTATCCATTAGACTACGGATGCAAATATTACAAAATTGTTACATCGCTTTGACTATAATATCACAAAACTTTTGATATGTCTACCATAAATTCAAGGAAATTCTTAGAAAATTATTTTGACCCTTTTATCGGTGGAATCATAGTAATAAAGACTGTCAGAAAGGACTTCTTCCGGGGCGACCTGCGTGCGGTTCACCTCCGTGACCATTCTCTTGAGCTCCCCTGCCGATTCGGCACCTGTGTCCGTCAGCAGGATCACCTCGTGGACAGAGCTGGGCAGGATGTAGAAATTCCGCTGCCCCTTTCCGGCTAGCCCGTCCAGGAGATCCGGATAAAGCATGCAGATGGCTCCGTGGGTCCTCTTCTCATTGCTCAGGACCTGCAGCGGCATCTCCCGCAGGAAGATATCCTCCTCTGCCGATGCCTGCCCGCCTCCGTCCTCTGCCCCTATCTCGTCCAGCACCTCCGCCAGAGAGCTGCACACCCAGGGGAAAAGCTTCTGGGTGTTGCGCTTGGCCAGCCCGAACAGCTCTGCCGTACAGGTATCCCAGAGCTCCATGTGGGAATTGTGGATGAGAATCGTCCCGTCCCCCAGCGCATCCCCATGGTAGGCATAGTAGAAGCAGATGGCCAAATCCAGAAATTCGATATATGGTATGTCTTCCAACAACTCTTCATTTCCCTTCCTGCCGATCAGGCGGTAACAGATCCTGTCCCTCACCTTCTCAAAGGAGCGGAAAAATTCCATGTCTACGGATTCCCGCAGCATATCCTCCCGGCAGATATCCTCCAGCCTCTGGATGATCGACCCGAAGGTCGCTCCCGCCTCATAGGCCTCCAGAAAGGTGTCCAGATATATCGTGGGCGCCACGTTCCGGTTCTCTCCCAGAACCAGAAGCCCGTGGAGGATGACGCCATTGTTCTTTCGTACCTCCTTGCACTCTACCCGGCAATCCGCGCCGAGCGTCTTTCTCATGGCATTGCAGACCTTGCCTGCGAATTCGTTTATATCCATACTCTCCTTCTTTCTGCGCTGTCTTTGATCCTCATGAACATACGCAACAGCGCCTGCGCTGAAGCAGACACCAGAAAGAGCAGCATAAACCTATATTGTCTCGGAGTGAATCATGTGCGATCAGACCCTGGACAGATACTCGCCTGTCCTGGTATCGATCTTGATCTTGTCCCCCTGGTTGACGAACAGCGGGACGAAGACCTGTGCCCCTGTCTCCACGGTAGCAGGCTTCGACGCGCCTGTCGCCGTATCGCCCTTGAAGCCGGGCTCGGTATCCGTGATCTCCAGCTCCACGAACAGAGGAGGCTCCACGGAGTATACGCTTCCGTTGTGGGAACAGATCTTGCACATCTCGTTCTCCTTCACGAACTTCAGCGCGTCGCCCACGGCATCGCTGTTCAGGGCGATCTGCTCATAGCTCTCCGTATCCATGAAGTAGTACAGATCACCGTCCGAATACAGATACTGCAGATCCTTTCTATCGATACGCGCCTGGGGGAACTTCTCGGTAGGGCGGAAGGACTTCTCGATCACGCCGCTGCTCTTGATGTTCTTCAGCTTCGTCCTCACGAAGGCCGCGCCCTTGCCGGGCTTCACATGCTGGAATTCAATAATCTGATACACATTGTTATCATACTCAATGGTAATACCGTTCCGGAAATCACCTGCAGAAATCATTTCGTATTCCTCCTAATTGTGCTCACAAATATAATTCTACATTAGTTTAATATAAATATGTACAAATTTCAACTGTTTTTGAAAAAATTTTGGAAAAAGATTGGAAAAGCGCCTCAGCCCTGCTTTTTCCCCATGTCCAGGACGCAGTCGATGGCCTTCAGATACCCCGCGAGCCCCAGGCCGTAGATCTGCCTGTCGCAGGCAGGCGCGGTGACGGACACCTTCCGGAACTCCTCCCGCTTGGTGATGTCGGAGATATGGATCTCCACCTTGGGCACCGTGATGCTGGCCAGGGCGTCCCGGATGGCATAGCTGTAATGGGTATAGGCCCCCGGATTGATCACGATCCCCTCCGTGCCGTCGAAATAGGCCTCCTGTATCCGGTCGATGATGGCTCCCTCGTGGTTGCTCTGGAATACAGTGATGTCGTTTCCCGACTCCTCCCCCTTCTTCCGGATCATGTCCAGCAGATGCTGATAGTCCTGGGTGCCGTATACGCTCTTCTCCCGAATCCCCAGGAAATTGATGTTAGGCCCGTTGATCACCAAAAGCTTCATCCTGTTCATCTCCTTTGCGATGCTTTCCATGATATCCTCCATCTCCATATCGTCCACGTCCAGGATCACGTCCGCGCAGGACTCGTAGGCCCCCCTCCTGCCCTCCATCAGCTCCCGGATCCGCCCCAGAGGGTCCGGGCACTGTAGGAGCGGCCTGGTGGTATCCTCCTTCAGCCGCTGGTACACCGTCTCCGGCCGCACCCGCAGGAGCACCACCGTCCCCAGGCGCTTCAGCAGCTCCCTGTTCTCCGGCCGCACCGGCGTGCCGCCGCCCACGGAATAGATGGCGCTGCGCCCTTTCTCCGCAAGCTCCGAAAGCAGTTCGGTCTCCAGCCTGCGGAAATGCTCCTCCCCCTCCCGGGCGAAGATCTCGCTGATGCTGCGCCCTGTCCTGCGCTCTATCAGCTTGTCCGTATCCTCCACCGGCCTGCGCAGCCTGTAGGACATCCGCAATCCCACGGACGTCTTCCCGCTGCCCATGAAGCCGATCAGTACCAGGTTTCTTTTGCTCATCCCAAATCCTCCATAAGCCCTGCAGCCCCTCTGCCGCCCTAGGAAATATGCATGGCTTCCTTCATCGCGGCGTAGGCCCTCTCCGCAAGCTGCGCGTCCACCTGGGCCTCTGTCCAGAGCTCATAGGCTATGATGCCCTGGTACAGCAGCATCTTCAGCCCGCCGAAGGCCCTGCCTCCGTTTTCCTCCACCAGATCCATGAACCGGGTCCTGGACGGATTGAAGACGAGGTCGTAGCCGGTGTGGACCTTCCGGTAAAAAGCCGTATCCTCGATGACCGCCTCCTCCGTCTTCGGGAACATCCCCACGTTGGTGGCCTGGATGGCGAGATACCTGTCCCCGGGCAGGGAGGCGCATTCCTCCAGGGCCAGCGCTCTTGCCGGCTGCACGCCCGCCGGGGCCAGGCCGTTGACCTCCCGGGCGATCCGCTGCGCCTTCTCCAGGGTACGGTTCAGGATGAGGATCCGCCTGGCGCCCTTCCGGGCCGCCAGGATGGCCACCGCCCGGGCCACGCCTCCGGCTCCCAGGATCAATACGTCCTCCCCCTCTATCCCCACGCCGTCCTCGCTCATGGCACGGTAGAGCCCGGGCATGTCCGTATTGTAGCCCTTGAAGCCGCCCTCTGTCCGCACCAGGGTGTTCACCGCGCCGATGGTCTCCGCAAGAGGGTCTATCTCCTTCAAAAAGGGAACCACGTCCCTCTTATAGGGAACCGTCACGTTCATTCCCAGGAGGTTCAGCGCGTAAGCGCCCCGAACCGCATCTCCCGCATGCCCCTCGGGCACATGGAAGGGGACGTAGACCAGGTTCTCCCCCAGCGCCTGCGCCAGTGTATTATGTATGGCCGGTGACATGGTGTGCTCCACCGGATTGCCCATGACCCCGCAGACGCGGGTATAGCCGTCTATCTTCATAAATCTCTTTCCTCCCAAACTTGCGTCTCCCCGCCAGCCCCGCAGCGCCCTTCTACGCGCCGGGCGCGCCTTTTTTTCGATGGTAAAAAAACAGCACGATCCGCTCCAGGCGGCGCTTGAGCACGATCTGGATCTCCTCCTTGGGATGGATGGGCTTCACCAGGTAGGTGACGATTCCGGCCCTTTTCGCCCCCCACACATCCGTGAAGAGCTGGTCTCCCACGAAAAGGGTGCTCTCCGGCACGGTGCCCATCAGCTCCATGGCCCTCTCATACCCCGCCCGGCCGGGCTTGCCCGCATTGCACAGATACCGGGAGCCCACGCTGTCCCCAAAGGGCTGCACCCTGGGCTCCTTGTTGTTGGACAGAAGCACGGTCTGGAAGCCCAGCTTTCGCAGGCCTGCGAAAAATTCCACCGCCCTTGCATCCGCAGGCGCGCCGTGGGGCACCAGGGTATTGTCGATGTCGAAGATGATGCCCCGGTATCCCATCCCGTACAGCCCTTTATAGTCGATTCCATAAGCGCTCGGCGCTTCCTTGTCCGGATAAAAGATTTCTAACATGTCTCTCCCCATGCCGCCTGCAGCGTATCACGTCAAAAAATAAGCCCTGCATCCATCGGCCTTTAACACTATAGCATGTGTGGCCTATGGATTTCAAGGCTTTTCGCAGATTTTTAGGGGCCTTATAAGAACATCGCCATAATTGCTTCCATGCAAGACCGTTTCGCACAAAAAGGCACTTTCCTGATAGTCGGATTCTACACAAAAAGGCAGGTTCTGATTGGGCCGTCCCTACACAAAAAGGCAGATTTCCGGCAAATCATTTCTCGGATACGCACAAATACTCCCCCATCCACTGCATGATCTCATTCTCAAAGGGAAACACATCCCCCTCCGGCGCGGGCAGCTCCCCGTAGATCTCCTTCGTCTCCGTAGAGGAATACCCCGTCTCCCGGCAGACCGCCTCCCACTCCCCGATATCGAAAAGCTTTTCGTGCAGGGAATAGCTTTCGTCCAGGGAATTGTACAGGCGTTCCCATTTCTGCGTGTTCTCCGAGGCGTGGTCTGCCACGATGCTAATGTTGTACACCGCATGGCCGCCGGGCTTCAGCACCCGGTATGCCTCCCGGAAGCCCTCCATCATCTTGGACTGCATACTCTCGAATCCGCCGTTGGACACCACCATGTCGATGCAGCCGTCCCGGATGGGCAGACGGGCGCAGTCGCAGGCCAGGCAGACGATGTCCACGTAAGGGTTCGCCATCTCCTCGCTGAAATACCTTTTGTTGTATTTGAGCACACGATGGGAGACATCCGTCATGATCACCAGGCAGGGCCAGTTGATGCGCTGCAGGTCGTATTTGAGCCCGTTGCAGGTGCCGCAGGCCATGTCCAGGATGACCCGGGGACGGAGCTTCTTCATAGATTGCCAGCGCACCTCGCTGCAGGGGACCGCCCCCATCTGATAGCGGGGATTCCCCGGATGGCGCTGCTCTCTGAGGTAATCCTGGTAATTCCTCATATACAGCGACCAGAGCTCTCCCGGAATCTCACGGGAGCCGAAATACACCACACCGTCCGTCACGTCATAACGATGGCCGTTTTTGCACGCAAAGCATGTCGTATTGCCGTCCCCATTTTCAATGGTGAGCTTTTCTCCGCATTCCAGGCAGCACATCAGCTCCGCAATCCGCCGCAGGCCCGGCTCCGTATTGCCCATCATTTCCCCCAGGGCCTTTGCGAAATAGGGCGCCGTCTCCCGCAGGGTGTTCTCCCCGAGGATGCTGGCAGGAATGGAGACCTTTTTCTCCTCCTGGAATGCCCCTGCCTCCATCCGCGCAATGCCCGCCTGGATGGACAGCTCCAGATTTCCCCTGGACAGCTCTCTGGCTATGTTTCCAAGCTCCATGTCGGTGCAGTAGGTAGACAGGCTGCGCAAGAGCCTGCGCCTTTCGGCATCGGGAAAGAGGGCCTCCACGCTGGCGGGGAGCTCCTTCTGGGCGCTATTCTGGGCAAACAGCAGATCCCCCTCCACGATGCTGTCTATGGTCATATGGAAAAGCCAGGCCAGCTCCCGGAACATGTCGATGTCCGGCAGGTTCTTTCCGCCCTCCCATTTGCTCACCGCCTGGGCGCTGACCCCCAGCTTGTCCGCCAGCGCCTGCTGGGACAGTCCTGCTTTCTTGCGCAGGACTGCTATCCTGATTCCTATCTGTTCCCGATCGATCATCCTTATACCTCCCGTCTCGTATCGTCCTATCTCCGGCGACCCTGCCCCGGATAAGGACATTATATCGGAAAAGGCCGATGGCTACAAGAAAGCGGAGGTTGATATTCCCCGCTCCAAAATCAACCATAAGGACATCAGGTCGGCAATAAAAATTAATTGCGTGCGCACGCATTTTATGGTATGATATATTCCATGGGAGGTGAGCAATCTATGAAACTGTTAAAATGGCTCTCGGTAGCGGACCGCTATTACAAAGTCTATCTGGACAAGCAGCTTGCGCCCTTTGGGATCAACAGCAGCCAGCATATGTTCCTGATCAAAATATGCGATTCTCCCGGCATTGCGCAGGATTCGCTGCTGGATATGTTCTATGTCCATCCCAGCAATATCGTGCGGACGATCGCGGCGCTGGAAAAGCAGGGGCTGGTCACCCGTTCTCCCAACGACCAGGACAAGAGGACATGGAAGCTGTATCCCACCCAACGCGCCCTGTCCGTCCTGGACGAAGTGCGGGCAGCCTGTGAGAAGACCGAAGCCCTGCTGCTCCAGGGCATCAGCGAGCCGGACGGGGCCCTCCTTACCGACCTGCTGATGCAGGCAGGCAGGAACATAACGGCGGAGCTGCATATAGAGAGAAAGGAAGATGAATTCAATGAATGAAAATCCTCTGGGGCATGAAAAAATCCAAAAGCTCCTGAAAGACTTTGCCGTTCCCAGCATCACGGCATCCCTGGTAGGCTCCCTTTACAATATCGTGGATCAGATCTTCATCGGCCAGGGCGTGGGATATCTCGGAAATGCCGCCACCAATGTCTCCTATCCCTTCTCTACCATCTGCCTGGCGATCTCCCTGCTGATCGGGATCGGCAGCGCCTCCCGCTTTTCCCTCTACCTGGGAAACAAGGAGCCGGAATCGGCCGCCAGGACAGCGGGGAACGGCATCAGCCTGATGGTGGTTTTCGGGCTGGCCTATCTGGCGATCGGCGAATGCCTGCTGCCCCAGCTCCTGAAGCTGTTCGGCGCCACGGAGGACGTATTCCCCTATGCGCAGCAGTATGCCGGCGTCACATTGGTGGGCATGCCGTTCCTGATCGTGACCAACGGCATGAGCAATCTGATCCGGGCGGACGGGAGCCCCCGGTATTCCATGACCTGCATGCTGGCAGGCGCCATCGCGAACACCATCCTGGATCCGATCTTCATCTTCGTCTTCCATTGGGGCATGTTCGGGGCGGCCCTGGCAACGATCCTGGGACAGCTCCTCTCCTTCCTCTTCGCGGTCCGCTATCTATGGCGCTTCAAAAGCATCCGTCTGCGAAGAGAGGATTTCCGGCCCGGCGTCACGGAAAGCCTGAAGACCTGCAGCATGGGCATCAGCAGCAGCTCGAACCAGATCGCGATCACCTTCGTGCAGATCATACTGTACAATTCGCTGACCTATTACGGCGCGCGGACCGCCTATGGCTCCGATATCCCCCTGGCCGCCTGCGGAATCGTGATGAAGACCAACGCGATCGTCCTGGCAATCGTCGTGGGGATATCCCAGGGGGCGCAGCCCATCATAGGCTTCAACTACGGGGCAAAGCAGTATTCCCGTGTGCGGGAGGCATACCTGCTGGCGGTAAAATGGAACCTGGTGGTCTCTTCTGTCGGCTTTGTCCTGTTCCAGTGCTTCCCCCGGTATATCATCTCCCTGTTCGGAGACGGAGAGCCGCTGTATTTTGAATTTGCGGTCCTGTTCATGCGCACATACCTTTTCATGGTGCTGGTGAACGGCGTGCAGCTCCTCTCCTCCAGCTTCTTCACCGCCATAGGGAAAGCGATGAAAGGGGCCCTGCTGGCGCTGACCAGGCAGGTCTTCTTCCTGATCCCTCTGATCCTCCTGCTCCCTCTCCGGTTTGGAATCATGGGCGTATTGCTGGCGGGGCCTGTGGCCGATTTTGGGGCATTTCTGCTGTCCGCCCTGCTGGTGGGCAGGGAATTCAGGCGGCAGAAAATGATTTCGGCGGCGGATAAAGCCTAAACGCCAGGCTTATCCACCGCCTCGTCATCTTTCACGCCCTACCGGGCAGAGACATATTTGTGCAGCGTCCTGCGCACCGCCCCGGGGCCTGCGAACAGCTCTGCCGCCATTGCCTCGATTCTCTCGCCAAGCCCTGCCGCGTACAAATCCACGCCGAACACATCCCTGCGGCCGAACAGACTCCTAAGGCAGGAGAAGTCCTGCTCCCCCTCCTTCACCTCCAGAGGCGCCACGATGGCCCGAAGCTCCTCCAGCAGAGGATCCGGCGACGGCTCGAATTCCTTGCCCTCGTCGTCGATGCCCCGCAGGTACCGGGCATATCCCGCCAGCACCAAAGGCAGCAGCACCAAATCGTCCATGTCCAGTCCCCTGGCCTGGTAAGCCTTGATGGTCTCGCCGAAGCGGATGGGAATCTTCTGGCTGGTGTCCGTAGCGATGCGCTGGGGCGCGTCCGGCATGAAAGGATTGGGCAGACGGCGGTTCAGCACCGCATCGATGAAGTCCGCCGGCTTCAAGACACCCGGATCCGTCACCACCGGCATGGCCTCGATATGGCCCAGCTTGGTAATCAGCCCCCTGATGTCCTCGTCAGCCATCTCCGCGGAAATCAACTCATACCCCAACAGGCACCCATAGATGGACATGGCGGTATGCAAAGGATTCAGACAGGTGCAGACCTTCATCCGCTCCACCTTGTCCACCGTCTCCCTGTCCACATACATCACACCACCCAGCTCCAGGGGCGGACGCCCATTGGTATAGTTATCCTCGATGACCAGGTACTCCGTCTCCTCCGCATTGACGAAAGGCGCGGTGTAGGTGCGCTTGTCGGTTAGGATCGTATAATTGTCCTCGAAGCCATCCTCCGCCAGCATCTTCTGCACCTTCTCGTCCGGGCGGGGCGTAATCTTGTCGATCATGCTCCAGGGATAAGTCACCTTGGCAGGATCCTGCACATACTCCAGGAACTCCCCAGGCACCAGTCCCTCCTCCACCCATTTCGTGGCGTAGGCGATGACGGCGGACTTCACCTTGTCCCCATTGTGGGAACAGTTGTCCATGCTCTGCACCGTAAGGGGCAGCTTCCCGGCCAGGAACCGCTCATATAAAAGCAATGTCACCTTGCCCATAATCAGCACAGGCTTCAGGCCCCGCTCCAGATCCGCAGGAGCCACCCCGTACCCCTTCTCCGTAATCGTAAAGGAAATCATCTGCAGGCTGGGATTGGCGAAAATCTCCGCCAGCCGAGCCCAATCCGCCTCGAACTGGGCATCCGCCTTCAGACTCTCCGTCACGGAGGCGATCACCTTCTTCTGGATATTCCCATCCGACTGCAGACAAACCAGCAGACTTAGATTGTCATAAGGCGCGTAGGCCTTGTCGATGATTTCGAAATCAAAGCCCTCCGCCACAATGACACCTCTGTCATATTCCCCAGAGTCCAGGGCCTGCTGCAGAATAGCCGCCGGGAACGCCCGGAACAGATTCCCCGCCCCAAAATGCACCCAGGTAGGCTCCGCATGGGTCTTCTCCCGCACAGCCTGGATGTCGAACCGAGGCAACTGATACCCTTTCTCCGCCCATTCCGGGCCGATTCCATTTTTGATGTCAAGCAATTTCATAAATGCTACCAACTCCTTTATTTTTCTTCCCTGTCCAGCTTATCCAGCATATCCCAGATGCCCCACATATACATAATGCCCAGAGCCCGGTCATACAGCCCATAGCCGGGACGCACATTGCCCGGTCCCTCATTCCACAGATGACGTCCATGGTCGGGGCGGATATACCCTTCGAAGCCGCAATCATGGTAGGCCTTGATGATATCCAGGATACCCGTGTCCCCATCGCAGTCCCTGTGGCTG
>CAMTBF010000002.1 GCA_947068385.1 uncultured Lachnospiraceae bacterium | reverse complement strand
GGAGAAGGACAGGGTGACGAATACCGCCGTGGCCGCCCGGTTCATCCATTCATGCCGGAACCGCGCCCGGGGGAACGCCGTCTCAAAGGCCGCCGCCAGGCCGTGCATCAGCCCCCACACCACGAATGTCCAGTTGGCCCCGTGCCACAGCCCGCTGACCAGGAACACCGCCAGCAGGTTCAATATCTGCCTCCCCTTCCCCTTCCGGTTCCCGCCCAGCGGCACGTACACATACTGGGACAGGAAGCGGGACAGGGTCATATGCCATCTGCGCCAGAATTCCCGGACAGAGGCCGCCTTGAAGGGGGAGTCGAAGTTCTCCGGGAGCCGGAAGCCGAACATCCCGGCGATGCCCCTGGCCATGTCGCAGTAGCCGCTGAAATCGAAATACAGTTCCATCATATACCATACGATGACGATCCATGCCGTGGGGGTATCCAGCATGGCGATATTGCCGTACTCCGCGTTCACCAGCACCGCCAGGGAGTCCGCCAGCAGCACCTTCTTCGCCAGCCCCAGGATGAACAGGGTGGCCCCGTCGTAGAAGCCCTCCGAGGAGAAGCGCCTATTGCGCCTGTCCTGGAGCTGGGGCACCAGCTCGCTATGGAGCACGATAGGGCCCGCCACCAGCTGGGGGAAGAAGCTCACGAAGAACACATAGTCCAGAAGAGGGTAGTGGGGGGCGTTCCCCCGGTATCTCTCGATGAGGAAGGACAGCTGCTGGAAGGTGAAGAAGCTGATGCCCAGGGGCAGGGCGATTTTTTCCAGGCGGATGTCCGTGTGCAGGAGGAAATTGCAGTTGTCGATGAAGAAATTGAAATATTTGAAATAAAACAGCAGCCCCAGGTTCCCCAGGACGCCCAAGGCGAACAGGCCCCTGCAAAGGCCCCCGCCGCGGGCCCTGTGGAGCAGGTAGCTGAAGGCATAATTGCCCCCCAGGCTCGCCAGCAGGATCCACAGATAGCTCACATTATAATAGCCGTAGAACCAGAAGGACATCCCGATGAGGAACGCCTTGGCCCAGGCCGGCTCCTCCAGCCTCTGGAGCAGGAACCACCCCAGAAGCGCCAGCGGAAGGAACGCCGTAATGAATATCACCGAGTTAAATAGCATCTCATCCCACCTTCAGCGAATAGTCGCTCCTGTCCAGAGAGAAATTGGGGTTGTAATAGGGGTCGCCCGCCTCCAGCTCCCTCTTCCACTTCTCCCGGAAGCGCTCCGACTCCTGGTTGTAGCGCTCCGCCCGCTCCCCGGCGTCGTCCAGGCCCCTGGAGGCGGATTCATAGTGGAACAGCTCCGCGAAGGGGGTGAAGACGTTCAGGAGCCCCATCCCCCGCAGCTTCAGGCAGAAGTCCACATCGTTCAGGGACACCGCGAAGCCCTCGTCCAGGCCCCCTGCCGCCAGGTAGAGCTCCTTTTTCACCAGCAGGCAGGCCCCGGTCACAGCGGTCACGTCCTGGGCATAGCACAGCCGCCCCATGTAGCCCAGGTTCTGGCGGTGCTGTCCGTAATGGGTATGCCCCGCCGTCCGGTGGGCCCCCAGCCCGATCACCACGCCTGCATGCTGGATGGTCTTGTCCGGATAGTAGAGCTTGGCCCCCACGGCCCCCACATCCGCCCGCTGGGCGTACATCAGGAGCTCCTCCATCCAGTTGACGGTGATGACCTCCGTGTCGTTGTTCAGGAGCAGGACGTAGTCCCCGGCGGCGCAGCTTACGCCCAGGTTGTTGATGGCGGAATAGTTGAAGCCCCCTCTGTAGGTGGCGACGACGATCCTGCCGTCCCGGCTGCGCAGGGCCTGCCGCCCCGGCCGCCCCAGGGCTTTATCCCCCTGCAGGCCCAGGGCTCCCTGCGCCTCCCCCTCCTCGGCGCTTCCGTAGCCGTATCCCAGAAGCTGGCTATAGTATTCCCGGATTTCCTTCGTTGTGCTGTTGTTCTCAACGATTACGATTTCGTAGTTGTCATAGGTGGACTTCTCCAGGATGGAGGATACGCAGCGGCGCAGATCCTCCACATGGTCCTTATTGGGGATGACGACGGATATCTTCGGCGTGCCGATGATATTGTAACGGATGCGGAAGATGGTCTCGAAGGCCCTGGTGCTCTCGATCTTAAAGTGCTCGTAGCCATGCTTCCTCAAATGCTCCGCCACCGCCCCCTTGGCCGCCTCGATGGCGTAGGGCTTGGCGTCGATCCCTGCCGCCACGCTGCCCGAATGGCTCCGCCAGTAGTACAGGAGCCTGGGCACATGGACGATCCTCTCCGCGCTGTCCGTGAGCCGCAGAATCATGTCGTGGTCCTGGCTGCCGTCGAACTTGGGCCTGAACAGCTCCTCCCCGTCCAGGAGCTTCCTGGAGAAGACGCTGAAATGGCAGATGTAGTTGTTGGCCCGCAGGTTGTCCGGGGCGTAGTCCGGCTTGAAGTGCATGGTCAGCATATGGTCGATGTGGTCCCCCTTGAAGGTGGTCTCATCGCAATACAGGTAATCCGCATCCTGTTCATTGATGGCCTTCACATACTCGTAGAGGGTGCTGGGGTGCAGCAGGTCGTCCTGGTCCAGCAGGCCCACGTACTCTCCCGTGGCCATCTGGAGGCAAGCGTTGGTATTGCCCGCGATGCCGCCGTTCTTCTCCAGATGCCGGTAGCGGATCCGGCCGCCGGACTTGTCCGCGTACTCCCGGCAGATCTCCCCGATATAGCCGTGGGCCTCGTCGGAGCCGTCCGCCAGGCACAGCTCCCAGTTCTGATAGGTCTGGGCCATGACGGAGTCCAGCATCTCCCTCTGGTACTTTTCGGGATTGTTCCACAGGGGCACCAAAATGCTGACCTTCACCATCCGGGGGAACACGGCCTCCCGCTCTGCCGCCGCCTGCTCCGGGGAGGGGAAGCTCTCTGTGCCGAACTGCTTCATGGCCTGCCGCTCCCGCTTCTTATAGGCCAGCTTCTGGAGCACGCCCCTGGGGCCGCCGCAGTTCCTCAGCCTGTCCCGCTGGCGGATGATCCAGTGCAGCACGTCCCTGGCGGGCCTGCTGAGCTTCCAGAGGGGATTGCCCTTGATGCGGTTCAGCTTCCATTCCAGCTCCTCGTTCTTCGCCTCCAGGTCGGCGATCCGGCCCGCCAGGTCTGCGCATTTCAGGTGCTCCCGCTCATAGGCCTCCCTGTAATCCATCTCTTCCATACATTCCCTCATTTCATGTAAAGCCTCCGGCGGTACTGCTGCCGCGCCGCCAGCCTGTCAGGCCGCGTACCGGATATCTTCCGCACTGTCCCGCGGGCCGGGGATTTCCTTCCTCATGCCAAATCCTGCGCCATGGCCAGCGGCAGGCGCACGATCTCTATCCGCGCCCGGAGGGTGTTCTCCTCCCGGCGCTCCAGCTCCTTCAGATTGATGTTGATGTTGGGGTCCTCCGTGGGGAAGACGATGCTGGGACAGTCCCTCTCGCCCTTCCCGGCCTTTCTGTCCTTCCCCCTGGGCGGCTTCACGATCCGCCCGTTGGCGTACAGGAGCCTGCGCTTATGCAGGGGCACCGCCTCCCCGTTGAAGGTCATCTCCCCGATCTTCACCATGCAGGGGTACATGCCCGGGTCGATCCGCAGCATCTGCACTTCGCCGTCCACCTTCAGCTCCAGGTCTATCAGCCAGTCCCCCTGATAGGCGTCCCTGACGAAATAGGAGCCCTCCTCGCTGTAGCCCTGCCCCCTGTCCTCGTAGATCTGCACCCGGTTCACGTCCTCGGAATCCTGGTATCTGTCCAGCCAGTCCTGGGGGTTCATGATGGCGCAGCCGATCTTCTCCCGCATCTCGGCCATGGAGGAGCGGTCCCCCGTGACGAACCGCTGGAACTCTCCCTCCTCCTCCCAGAACTCCTTCACGTCGCTCTCCGTCATGGCGCATTCCCGAAGGATCCAGTCCAGGCTGATCTTCTTCCGCTTCTCGTCCTCCAGCAGGTACCAGTAGGCCGCCCGGAAGGCCAGCCGCCTGGTGTCCATGGGCTTGCCGAAGGTCCATTCGTAGTCGATCAGCGTCCAGTCCCCCTCCAGGAGGCTTTCCAGCGCTTCCGGGGATGCCGCCCCGGCGCCAGCCTGGATCCGGGGCCGGATCAGCACGTTTCCGAAGACGAGGTCGAAGTCGGCGGCCGGGTAGCCGCTGTTGTAGCCCACCCGCTCCATGAACTTCCGGAAGAACCTGCGGAAGGCCTCCGTGTCCCCCCGCTCCAGGCATCCGTCCATGACCTCCAGCAGGGGCACGCCCTCCACGTACTCGAACTGGGCCAGGGGCCCGTCCTCGGCTTCCAACAGCTCACAGGCATTGATGTCAAGGCTCCCTCCCCGGTAGCGCTCAGTGAGGCTTTCACAGGCGGCCTCCATGCCCCTCACATGGGCGGCCGCGGCCTGGGTCTGCGGGTGCTTCCTGACCACGTATCCCCTTGTCCTGGCTGATGTCCGGACGCTCAGGATCTCCGTGCGGATCGCGTACTCCGGGGCCCGGTCGTTGGAGTACTTCACGAACTTGGTGTCGAACCCCTCCCCGATCACCGCCAGGTAGGAGTTGGAGAACACCGGGAACAGCCCCTCCTCCACCAGCCCGTCGAAGGCGTTCTTCTCGTTGAAGAGCTGCATCCTGGATCTATCGAAATTCCGCTTATTGTTGAACAGCTCCCCTTTTTTCGGGAGATATCCGTCGCTGTACAGGGAGGTCATGAACTTGTAGTCCGGGTAGGGATAATAGAAATGCCACTCCCCGGCCCCGCAGCGCCGGAAGATGCCCTCCAGCCCGCCCCTGCCGAAGGTGCGCACGTCCCCGCCCGCCACGTAATTCTCGATGCCGGAGAAATAGGTGCCCAGATGGTCTTCCCTGCAGCCCGCGAAATATTTCAGCCCGTACCGGTTCTCGATGGCGATGACGATCCTGCCGCCGGGGGCCAGATGGGCCATGAGGCGCTTCAGGTAGTCCTCATAGGGCCTGTCCCCGCCCATATAGGCCTGGCCGTACTCGAAGACCCCTATCAGGAAGATGTAGTCAAAATCCGCGGGAAGCTCCGGCTCTATGTCCTTGAAGTTCCCCACCCGGATGGTGACATTGCCGCAGTCCCTGTGCCGGTAGGCATTGATCAGGCTGCGCCTTTTGGACAGCTCCAGGCAGGTCACCGTCCCCGCCTTCCTGGCCAGGGCTCCTGTTATCGCGCCGCAGCCGCTGCCCACCTCCAGCACCTTGGCCGCTTTGTCCATGGGGATCCAGTCCACGATGTTCTCCCGCAGGGGGGAGAGGTGGTACAGGATGGGCCAGACCCTGCGCTCCTCTATGATGCTTTCATACTCCGCCGCCGGCCTGTTCCTAGCGATTTCCAGCAGCTCGTCCTCCATGGCCCCCTCGCTGTAGAAATCCTTCCCGGGATACTGACTGTAATCCAAGCTTACTTTTCCGACTTCCTCTATCCTTTTCTCCGCCATGTCCCCGCCATTTCCTGTTCCGTCCGCTTCCGATGCCGACCTGCCGCAGCCCACATCCCTGTCCGCCCGGGCCGTCTCCGGGAAGATCCCGTCCCTCACTGCCCTTCCCGGGCATCCGTCACCGTCACCGTGGAATCCATATCGTAATAACCCACCGTGTCCTTATCTGACACCACTGTCACATCCAGCACGTCATAGAGCCTGTGGTACACCTGGAACTTATCCCCCTCATAGCCCGTGACCCCCAGAGACAGCAGGTACTCCCCGCCCTGGAGGCTCATCTTCTGGGTGAAGGCGATGTCCTTCACCTGCCCCGGCTCCCCGCTCTCCAGAAAGGACTTCTCGATCATGGTGTTGGTCCCCGTGATCTCCGTGCCCAGGGCGTCCTTGAAGGAAAAGGCGAAGATCGGGGCGGGCACATGGGCCTGGAACCGCACCCGCATGTGCAGGGTGAACCGGCTGCCCTTGAGGATCGCCAGGGCCCGCACCCCCCGTTCGTCCGTCAGGTAGTACTCCAGGATCTGGGCCTGCTTCGTGCCGTATTCCTGCACGTCCGGGTTCACCGCCTCCCCGGGCTTCGGCGCGTCCCCCTCCAGGGCCGCCTGCCCCTCCCCTCCGGAGATCGTGCCGGGATCCCCCTCCGGAAGCTCATACTGCCCCACCAGCACCCGCTTATAGGCGTCTATCATCTCCTTGGGGGAGCCCTCCCCCAGGAGCGTCCCCTTGTTCAGCAAGAACACCCTGTCGCAGTATTTGCTGATCACGCTCAGGTCATGGCTGACGAAGACGATGGTCTTGCCCATCTTCTTGAATTCCTCGAACTTGTGGTAGCACTTGGCCTGGAAGAACACGTCCCCCACGGACAGCGCCTCGTCCACGATCAGGATCTCCGGCTCGATGTTGATGGCCACCGCGAAGGCCAGGCGCACGAACATGCCGCTGGAGTAGGTCTTCACCGGCTGGTTCACATAGTCCCCGATGTCGGCGAACTCCAGGATGTCCGGGAGCTTGGCGTCGATCTCCCTGTCGGTGAAGCCCATCATGGTGCCGTTCAGGTACACGTTCTCGATCCCATTGTACTCCTGGTTGAAGCCGGCGCCCAGCTCCAGGAGGGCGGAGATGCGCCCGTCCACATGGACCTGGCCCGAGGTGGGGCTCAAGACCCCCGTGATGATCTTCAGGATGGTGGACTTCCCCGAGCCGTTGGTGCCGATGATGCCCACGGTCTCCCCCTTGCGGATGCAGAGGTTCACGCCGTTTAAGGCATAGTGGCGCTTCTGGGCCTTGCGCCCGCTTAAGCCGAAGGCGTCCTTCACCCGGTCCCTGGCCCTGTCGTACAGCTTGTACACCTTCACCAGGTCCCTGATCTCTATGGCAGGGGGCCTTACCTCCTGCACCTGTATCTTGCTCTCTTGATTTCCCATGTTACCCCCGTTGCCCTGCCTGGCGGCCCCGGCCTGCGCCCCGTCCGCCCTCCCGCCGCCTACAGCACATCCGCGAAATGCGGCTTCAGCCGCTTGAACACCGCCACGCCGATCCCGAACAGCACCACAGTGGCGATCCAGAAATACATGGTGGAGAAGAAGTCCTCGAAGAACCAGCTCCTCTCATAGATGGCGCTGCGGTATCCGTTGACGATGTATACCAGTGGGTTCAGCTTCAGGATCACCACCCACTCCTGGGGCGCGGTATCGATGTTCCACAAAATAGGCGTGGCCCAGATCCCGATCTGCAGGGCGATGCTTATGATCTGGGTCAGGTCCTTGAAGAAGACCACCACGGCGCAGGTGGCATAGCACAGCGCCAGCACGAACACGAACAGGCAGGCGCTGTAATAGAGGATCTGGACGGTGTAGACCGTGGGATAGTACCCGTAGAGCGCCGCCACGATCAGCAGCACCGCCACGAAGAACACATGGATGAAGGTAGCGGCGATGACCTTGATGATGGGCAGGATGCTGATCTTGAACACCACCTTCTTCACCAGGTAGTCGTACTCCCGCAGCGCGTTGGTGCCGTTGTTCAGGGCCTCGTTGAAATAGAACCAGGGCACCAGCCCCGCCGTCAGGAACAGGACGAAGGGCACGTCCTCCACGCCCCTTCCCGCGCCGCCCATGAGCTTGTCGAAGACGATGTAGTACATCACCACGGTGACCACCGGCTGGGCCAGGGCCCACACCGCCCCCATGTAGGAGCCGGCGTAGCGCTTCTTGAAGTCGTTCTTCGCCAGCTTCCAGATCAGGTGCCTGCTCTGGTAGAGCTCCACCGGGATGGTGGTGAACTTTTCATACCATTTGGCAAAAATCACACAGGCGAAGGCAATCATCCCACAGGAGATGATCTTTTTCAGGAGCTCCTCCCGGGGATCCGCGGTGGGGCCGGGATTCTGGTGGATGACGATGGCCAGGGCCATCAGGAGCCCCGCCAGGGAGAACAGGAGTATCCCGCCTTTTTTACTGATTTTCATGCGCCTGCCTCTTATACTCCTCCAAATCGCCCCAGTTCCTGTCCTTCTGTGTCATGATCAGCTCCATGCCCTCCGGAATGGGCCACTCCACGCCGATCAGGGGATCGTCGTAGCGGATGCCGCCCTCATCGTCGGGGTGGTAGAAATCGGTACATTTATAACAAAATTCCGCATATTCCGACAACACCAGAAAGCCATGGGCGAAATTCTTTGGCACGAACATCTGTTTCTTGTTCTCCTCGGAGAGCAGCTCCCCATGCCACTTGCCAAAGGTGGGGGAGCCTTTCCTCAGGTCCACCACCACATCGTACACTTCCCCCCGTATCACCCGTACCAGCTTGTCCTGGGGGAAATGCTTCTGGAAATGAAGCCCCCGCAGCACGCCCCTTTTGGACGCGGACTGGTTGTCCTGGACGAACACCTGGGGAATCCCTGCCTCCTTATAGGCCTCATAGTGATAGGATTCGTAAAAATAGCCCCTCTCGTCGCCGAACACCGCCGGCGTGATGACCTTCAGCCCCTCTATGGCGCATGTCTCTACCTGAATCTTGCCCATCGCAAGCCCCTCCTTCTTCTGTCTATGTTCCCTTTTATCCGGCTTTTTATCCGGTCTTGCGTCCGCTTTCTGCGTCCTGTCAAGGTATCTGCAGATAACTGACATTCATGTCAACATTTCCGGCTATGCCGTCCACCGCACCCTTGGAGGTATACTGCCACATATGGTAGTACCCCTGGTACAGCGGCGTATGCCGGTACTCCGCCAGCCAGATGCAGTATTGCTCCAGCTTGTCCACATGGAGGTTGTTGTTGTACCAGTTGCGGCTGGCGTAGACCCCCGCCCTGTAGCCGGCGTTGGCGATGGTGCGGCAGAAGGCCTCGCACACCGCCGTCCTGGTGTCCGCGTCCAGGCCGTCCGCCCGGCCGTTGCCCCCCGCGCCCTCGGTGTCGATGAACACGGGATAGTCCAGGTCGTGCTCCCGGATCAGCTGCAGCACCGCGGAGGCCTCCTCCACGGCCTCCACCTCGTTCACCGCCTGGGTGAAGAAGTACACCCCCACGGGCACGCCGCTGGCGGCCGCGCCCCGCATATTGGCGGCGAAGCAGGAGTCCTCCACCAGGCTCCCCGTGGTGGAGCCCCGGTACCCCGCCCGGACGATGGCGAACTCCACGCCCGCGTTCTTCACCCTGTCCCAGTCGATCTCGCCGTTCCACTTGGACACGTCTATGCCCACTTTCGCGCTGGCGGTGGAGGCCTGGAGCTGCTGTATCTCCGTGGCGTCCGCGTCCGCTATGGCGTCCGCCACCTCCGTGTCCTCCGCGGCCACGTCGATGTCCGCCTCCGTCAGGAGCAGGAGGGAGATGTCGTCGATGGCCACGTACTCCACCTTGTCCTTCACCCGGACCTTGGTCTCGTTCTCCGGCATCCGGTATCCCTCCATGGGCATCAGCTCCACATAGTATTCCCCAGCCGACAGGTCGCCGATGTAGATGACCCCGTCCTTGTCCAGGTCCTTGTATTCCCCCAGCCCGTCCAGCCGGACGAAGAAGCTCTCCCCCGTGACCAGCTCCCCCTGGGCGTCCACGATCTGGATGCGCAGGTCCTTCTCCACGGAGGTGACCACCATGGAAAGCCTGGAGGCATTGTCCTTCGCCGCCTCCAGGATGGGGTTCGCCTCCGGGTCGAAGAAGGTGTCGTCCTTCAAGAACGCCGACAGGTCGTCCCCGATCTGCCCGTTGACCACGCCATTGTTCCCCGGGCCCTGCTGGCCGCCTGCGTCCTCCGACCCGCTTTCCGCTGAGGGCCGTGCCGTCCCCTTCGGCGCCCCGCCGCCCCTGTCCCCGTTGGCGTACAGCACCAGGAGGGAGACCAGCAGGATCGCCCCCATGGAGGCCAGGATCGCCATTCTGCGTATCTTAGAGTCCATTTGCTACCTCTACCAGATATTCCCCGTAATGGGTCTTCATCAGAGGCTGGGCCAGCGCAAGGAGCTGCTCCTTGTCGATGAAGCCTCTCTTGTAGGCGATCTCCTCGATGCAGGAGATGTAGAGGCCCTGCCTCTTCTGGAAGGCCGCCACGAAGTCCGCCGCGTCCAGCAGGGAGTCATGGTTCCCCGTGTCCAGCCAGGCGAAGCCCCGCCCCAGGGTCTCCACCCGCAGCGTCCCCCTGCGCAGGTATTCATTGTTCACGCTGGTGATCTCCAGCTCCCCCCTGGCCGAGGGCTTCACGTTCCTGGCAATCTCCACTACATCATTGTCATAGAAATACAGGCCCGGCACCGCGTAGTTGCTCTTAGGCTTCTCCGGCTTCTCCTCGATGGAGAGGGCCTTGCCGCTCTCGTCGAACTCCACCACCCCGTACTCCCTGGGGTCGCGGACATAATAGCCGAAGATGGTGGCCCCCTTCTCCCTGGCCGCAACCTCCCGCAGCACCCGTGAGAAGCTCTGGCCGTAGAAGATATTGTCCCCCAGCACCAGGGCCACCCTGTCGCCGCCTATGAAGTCCGCCCCGATCAGGAAGCTCTCCGCCAGCCCGTTGGGCTGCTCCTGCACCGCGTAGGACAGCTCCATGCCAAGCTGATGCCCGTCCCCCAAAAGCTCCCGGAACACGGGCAGGTCCCTGGGGGTGGAGATGATCAGGATCTCCCGGATGCCCGCCAGCATCAAGGTGGACATGGGATAATAGATCATCGGCTTATCGTATACCGGCATGATCTGCTTGGAGACCGCCTTGGTCAGGGGATACAGCCTGGTGCCGGAGCCTCCCGCTAAAATGATTCCCTTCATAACATACCTCCGTCTGCGTATCAAAACGCGCCAAATGGGAACGATGTGATTCGTCCCCATTCTGAACAATTCCTTACTTTCCGTACATGTCGGCGTAATATTTCTGGTAATCGCCGCTGGTCACGTTCCTCATCCACTCCTCATGCTCGAAGAACCACTGGATGGTCTTGCGGATGCCCTCCTTGAACATGGTCTCCGGCTGCCAGCCGATGGCGGCCTTGATCTTGTCCGGCGCGATGGCGTATCTGCGGTCATGTCCCTTGCGGTCCTCCACATAGGTGATCAGGTCTGTGGTCACATGCGCCTTTCTGGGGTCGTCGTCCGGCAGCATCTCCTGCAGGGTCTCTATGATGATGTGTATGATCTCGATGTTCTGCTTCTCGTTGTGGCCGCCGATGTTGTAGGTCTGGAACAGCTCTCCCTGCTCCTGGACCATGTCGATGGCCTTGGCGTGGTCCTCCACGTAGAGCCAGTCCCTGACGTTCTTGCCGTCCCCGTACACGGGGAGCTTCCTGCCCTGGAGGCAGTTGTTGATGATCAGGGGGATCAGCTTCTCCGGGAACTGATAGGGGCCGTAGTTGTTGGAGCAGTTGGTGATGTTGGCGGGGAAATGGTAGGTGTCCATATAGGACTTCACCAGCATGTCCGCCCCCGCCTTGCTGGCGGAGTAGGGGCTGTGGGGATCGTAGGGCGTGTCCTCGTAGAAGAACGCCTTGTCGTCATCCGGCAGGGAGCCGTACACCTCGTCCGTGGACACATGCAGGAACTTCTTCCCGGGCTTGAAGCCGCCCTCCGGCAGCTCCCAGGCCTCCTTGGCGCAGTTGAGCATCACCGCCGTGCCCAGCACATTGGTGCGCACGAACACCTCGGGCTCCCGGATGCTCCTGTCCACATGGCTCTCCGCCGCGAAATGCACCACCCGGTCGATGTCGTTCTCCGCGAATATCCGGGAGATGGCCTCCTTGTCGCAGATGTCCGCCCTCACGAAGGTGTAGTTGGGGTTGCCCTCCAGGCTCTTCAGGTTCTCCAGATTGCCCGCGTAGGTCAGGAGATCCACGTTGATGATGCGGATCTGGTCGCCGTATTTCCGGAACATATAATGGATATAGTTGGAGCCGATGAAGCCGGCGCCTCCTGTCACAAGATAAGTACGCATTTTCTCTCTCCTTCCTTAGGTGAAGCTGCCCTTAGTATAACCATTCTCCCGCCATCGAATCCCTGTCAAGATCCGCGTCAATAGCCAAGGTAGCTGATGTTCATGTCCACGTTGCCGCTGATGCCGCTGACGCTGCCCGTGGACCTGTACTGCCACAGATCGTACCTGCCCTTGTAGGTAGGGGCCGCCGCGTACTGGGCCAGCCATATCTTGTACGCGCTTAAGGACGCGGCGTCTATCTGGGTCTCCAGCCAGTGCTTGTTGGAGTAGACCCCCGCCGTGTAGCCGGCGTTCTGGATGGTCTGGCAGAATGCCCTGCACACGGCCGTCCTGGCGGTCTTGTCGATGCGGTCGCCCCGGCCGCCGCTGGACTCCACATCCAGGAATACCGGGTAGGAGATCTTGTAGTTCCTGATCTGGTCCAGCACCATGGAAGCCTCCTCCACGGCCTCGATCTCATCCAGGGCCTGGGAGTAGAAGTAGACGCCCACCTTCAGTCCGGCGGCGATGGCTCCCTGTATGTTCTCCTCGAACCTGGGATCCATGATCAGCTTGCCCTCCGTGGAGCCCCGGTAGCCGCAGCGTATGATTACGTAGGAGATGCCGGAATTCTTCACCGCGCTCCACTGGATCTTCCCGTTCCATTTGGACACGTCGATGCCCATGGTGCCGCTGCCTACCACCAGAGAGCCGTCGCTGGCGAAATTGTACTTCGCCCCCTGGATGACCTGCTCTCCCGTGACCTTGTTGCCGTCGGCCGTGAAGTAGTACACCTTCCCGTCGATGGTCTGCCAGCCGGTGTATTTGGCGTCCGCCTTCACATAGAAGGCGCCTGCCGTGTAATAATCCGCGCTGGTGGCCTCCCGGTAATTATTGTTCTCCAGGACGTATATCTGCCTGCCGCTTACATCCTTTAAAAGGGTGCGGGTATCCTCTCTGGGATTGCGCTTCACGGCCACGGCGCAGGTGGCCGTGACGGTCTCCGTCCCCTCCGTGTAGCTGATGGTGACGGTGGCGCTGCCCTCCGCCACGCCGGTGACCGTGACCACATTGCCCTGGGCGCTGACGGAGGCCTTCCCCGCGTCGGAGGACGTGGCCGTCACGTTCACCGCGGAGGACGCGTTGACTACGGTGGCGGTGACGTTCACCGATGTCTGGGTGTACACCGTCAGGGCGTTCTTGTCCAGCCGCATCACCATCTCGCCCTTGATGGTCACGGTGAGCACGGCCTTCCCGGCGGTCTCCGCCTTGCCGTCCTTATAGTTCGCCGTTATGGTCAGGTTCGCCGTGCCGGCGGCCTTGCCCTGTATCGTGATATTGCCCTTCGCGTCGATCACGGCGGTGGCCACCGCGGCGTTGTCCGAGCTGATGATGTACTCGATGGCGCCGCCCTCCTTGGAGCCCGTCGCCGTGGCAAGTGCCGCCATTGTCCCGCCCACCGTGCCGGTCAGGGCCGCCTGGTTCACGGTGACGCTCACCGGTGCCAGGGTCGGCGTGGGGGTGGGCGTCGGGGTGGGCGTGGGAGTAGGTTCCGGCGTAGGCGTCGGGGTCGGTTCCGGGGTCGGCGTAGGCGTGGGGGTGGGCGTCGGTTCCGGGGTCGGAGTCGGCGTGAGGGTGGGCGTAGGCGTGGGCGTTTCCGTGGGATCCGGTACATCCGTCCCGTCCCCGGGATCCTGGCCCGGATCCTCGGCCGTCCCACTGGGCACATCCTCGGTCGTCCCTTCCGTGCGGGCCCCTTCCTCCGCCAATCCGGCGGCATCCTCGCCCATGTGCAGGAGCCATCTCCCCGCCGCCAGGGTCATGGGATCCGGTATGGTGCTCCTGTCCACCGCCTCGTAGGAGGTGGCCACCACGCTGCTCTCCACCCAGGGCACCGTATCCTGCAGGCTGGACTCCACCTGGGTGTCGTTCTTCTTGGTGTCCTCCAGCTTGGCGTTGACCTCGCTCTCCTGCTTCACCTCATTGGACACGTCTACCTTCTTGTAGTCGATCTCCTTCTTGACCTCCACGGACTGGGTGTCCAGGGAGAGGATGTAATCGGCATACCTTTCATCCGTCAGGGCCTCCATGGCCACCTTGTATGTACCCGGCTTGATCTCCTTTTTATAGATGATTCCGTCCATGTCGTCATCCGACCAGATGGCCGTCTTGCCGTCCGCGTCCGTCACCGTCACGGAGAAGGGCACATTGGGCACCAGCTTCTCCGTCTTCTTATTGACGAACTTGATCTTCAGGTCCTTCTGGATGGAGGTGAAGCTGGGCAGCACGGATATCTGCCTCTCATAGCCGCTTTCGTCATAGTCCTTCTTCGGCTTCTCCTGGGAGTCCTCCTCCACTACGTCGGATGCCGCGGACCTGTGGGCATTGGCCACGGCCAGCAGCCCCTGCTCCCCGATCATGGCGATGCCGTCCAGCTGCGCGCCCACATCGGCGAAATCGGCCACCTGCCTGCGGGCGGCGCTGGCGCTGAAGAACACGCAGGCCGTCACGATCGCCAGGACCAGCACCGCTACGCCGGTGCCTGCCATCACCTTGTCCATGGTGTCCATGCCCCGCAGCGCCCTCCCCAGCTTCGCCAGGAAGCCCCCGCCGGGCTTCTTCGCCTGTGCGCCCCCGGGGCGGGAAGCCGTCTCCCTGGGACGGGGCCGCGCTGCTGCGGAGCGGGGCTGTACATCTCTGGAGCGGGACTGCATCTCCCCGGACCGGGAAGCCGTCCGCCCGGCGGGAGCCGCCCCGTGCTCTCCGTACTCTCCGTACTCCTCGTATCGTTCCTCTATGTCGTATGCATCGGCGGACGCTTCCTCCCCGTAATCCCCGTAAGGATCCTCGGGCCCGTATCCGTCCTCCGCGCCGTAGGAGCCATCCTCCGCGAAAGTCCCGGCGGCCCTTGTCCCCCGGGCATAGGCGTACTCTTCTTCCCCGTAGGAAGCGTCCTCTTCCTCCGCGCCGTACCCCGGCCAGCCGCCGTCCTCCTCCGCCTCCCAGGCGTACATCCCCTCGTCCTCGTCCGCCATGCCGTCTATATCATGCATGTCCGCCCCGTCTTCCATGTAGGCCTCTGCGTCCGCATATTCCGCCTCTTCATAAGAGCCTTCATAGGCATCCTCATACACGGGATCTCCCCCGTCGCTGTCCCAGTCATGCTCCTGTCCCTCATATGCTTCCCGATCCCGGGCCATTTTATCAGAACGGCTGAACAACTTTTTCATCCTCATTTCCCTTTCCAAAACGAAACCGTAATAATTCTGTAATAGTATAGCATCCTTTCTGCGCTTCTTCAAGCGAAATCCCATTTCTTCATAATTTCTTAAAATCTTAAAATACTTTAAAAACTTTTAAAGTCCCATTAATATTATGGACTTTCGCCTCTCATAATAGTAAAATGAGATTCATAAAGAAACGGAGAATACCTATGAAGAACAGAAAACTTTCCCACAGCGACCCACAGCAGCACAGAATCCCCGACCTGGACATCATAGACCTGGAGGCCCAGGACGCCCCGGGCGATGCCAGGCCGGGCGCATCGGACGGCTCCCGGCCCACTGACGGGGAGCCTGACGGGCAGGAGGACGGGAAGAAGCGGGGCCCTGCCTCCTGGCTCAATATCCACACCGTCCTGCTGGCAGTGGCGGTGCTCTTCGTGGCGGGAATCGTGTATAAGGTCATGACCTTCGGCGAGTACGTGGACCTGGACGAGATCTTCTCAGACGGGCCCGGGGAGTACAGCGATACCTACGATACGATCCTGCCCCTCCTGGACGATTCCAACAATCCCGTCTACAAGGACTACAGCCAGGGCGCCACGATCCTGGCCTTCGGCAACGCGCCCTTTGCGGACGACAGGGGCTCCGAGGACAATCTGGTGCGCCTCATGGAGAAGGAGACGGGGGCCACCATCTACAACTGCTCCGTCAGCGGGAGCCTCATGACCACCGTGCTCAACGAGCTGCACGCGGACACCGTCCCCTGGGACGTGTTCAACGCCTACTGGCTGTGCAACATCCTGGCCGGCAGCGAGAGAGCGGACGCGGAGTACCTGGAGGCGCTGGAGCTTCTGGGCGACGAGGCCCCGCCCGAGGCCAGGGAGGTCTATGACACCCTGAAGTCCATCGACCTGGACGACGTGGACGTCATCGTGGTCATGTATGACGCCAGCGACTATCTGGCCGGACGCCCCATGAGCAATCCGGGCAACGCCACCGACATCACCACCTTCGCGGGCAACACGGAGGCCATCATCGAATACCTGCACTATTTCTCCCCCGATACCCGTGTCATCATCATGTCCCCCACCTACGCCTTTGCCCTGGACGACAACGGGGAGTACATCAGCAGCGACATGAAGCGCTACGGGCAGGACGTGCTGAGCATCTACGCCATCCTGCAGTACGCCTCCTGCGTCTCCAGGAGCACCACCTTTGTGGACAACATATACAACACCATCAACGAGGACAACGCGAAAAAATATCTGGAGGACAACCTCCACCTGAACCTGAAGGGCAGAAAAAAAGTAGCCGAGCGCTTCGCCTACGCGCTCAACTACTATAATCAGGATCCCAGAAGCGCAGGCTCCCAGGAATAGTCACTCCCCGGCAGCCGGAGCGCTCAGCTCCACGGCCGTGTTCCGGTAGATGACATACCCCCGGGCCTCCCCGAACCGCTCCCAGCCGTAGTCCTCCGGCTTCCCCCGGACCTTCTGGCCGGGGCGGAATATCACATAATGGCAGCCGGTCAAGGTGGCCATGGGGGCCAGGGTCTCCATCTGGATGACCTCCCGCTCCATCTCGTCCCGGAGGGGATTGTGGTAATGCCATTTGTTCACTGTCAGCTCCCGGCCATAGGGCATGCAGGTCACCGGGGAATACTGGCGCACGTACTGCACCAGCTCCAGGGGGAACACCGCCATGACCTCCCGCCCCGGCACCTGGATGGCGTCACAGATCTCCACCACCGCGTCCGGCACATGGTAGATGTTCTCCGCCCGGGAGAAGAGGGGGCTGCTGTAGACATAGCTTCCCGATATCCCGATCAGGCCTGCGGCGCAGAGCGCGAACAGATCCGCCCTGAGCCTTTTTTCCTGCGCCATCCGTCCGTATATGCATGCGCATGTATACGCGATCACGATCGTGATGGGGAGCAGCCACAGGATCCGGTAATAGATCTCGCTGCCCACCACCCCGTACACCACCCCGGCGAACAGGGGATTGAAGTACAGGAACAGCAGCGCCAGCGGCAGATAGAGGAAGAGGATCCTCCTGGGCCTGCACTTCTCATTGATCCACAGCCAGACAAGGCACAGGACATACCATATCCCCATCAGCCCCGTGCCCATGTATTCCCGAAACAAGCCAGCTACTTCGCTCCACATACGCCCTCCCGTCATAAGGGACCGTCTCCAAATACAGTCCCTAGTCAAAAAGCAGGTACAGAACCGCATACGCCACGCAGGGCAGGCAGCAGGCGATCAGGGGCGGCAGTATCCCCGGCCGCTTATAGCACACGGCCCCCAGCAGCCCCGCCAGCCCGATGGCCATGCATACCAGCAGAGCCCCCAGGGTGCTGCACAGGCATCCCGTCAGGGCCGCCGCGCCGAACAGCGCATAGAGCGCCAGGGGGATCCGCTCCTTCTCCTGGAGCCTGCGCAGCAGCAGGAGCAATAGCAGCAGCAGGAAGGGGATCACGATGTTCCCCAGGGCCGCCTTGCCCTGCCTGCTCCTGGCGATCATGAAGTTCTCCACCGTGTAGATGGAATAGTTCCCGAACAGCACCAGGATCTCCGTGAATATCAGGAACAACGCCTGCTGGCCCCTGCTGGCCGGGAACAGCTCCGCCGCGAACACCCGGTAGATCCCGTAGGTCATGGCGATCAGCGCCACCGGCAGCGCCACCTGGGCCACCGTCACCACCCGCATCCCCGACAGCTTGGCCAGGAAGGCGATCCACAGCGGAAAGGGCGCCAGCCCGTGCCTGCTGTCCAGCTGGGTCCCGCCCCCCGTATAGGGCAGCACCTGGTACATGGTGTCGGAATTCTCGGCCACGCTGGCTACGGCCACATAATACGCATCGTCCGTATCCCCGTAGGCCAGCCGCACCGCCTGCACCAGCTGGAAGAGCAGGAGCCCCCAGAACACGGCCCAGAGCAGAACGCCCTCCCCGGGCTTCCCGCCCTCCGCCCTCCTGGCAGGCAGGAAGGACCATGCCCCCTCCCTCCTCCTGCGCCGCAGCTCCACCGCTGCCGCCAGGAGCAGGAGCAGAACCGTATACCCCGCAAAAAGCATCGCCATATGGGAGAACCGCCGCTGCCGCAAGATCATGGGCACGCAAATCAGCTGGAATCCTGCCCACAGCAGGAACTGCCCGCCCACCCACCGGAAAGCCAGGCCGCTCCCCCCGCTGTCCCCACGGGCGCACAGGCCGCCCACGGCCACGGGAACCGGAAACAGCAGGAGAATCAATATCAATACCTGAACCGCCACAATCCTCATCTCCCTTTCCGCCGCCTCCCGCCTGTAAGCAGGAGCGGCCCCATGTACCATAGGGCGTTGACGCCTATGGTCTGCCTGTAGTCCATCCGCCCCGCCCCCCGCATGGCCAGCGCCATGACCAGGAGCCCCGAGGCCAGGAGGCAGATCCCCAGGGAGACGGCCAGCCTCCCGTAGGCCCGCCTCCGCTCCCCGGACGGCCCTGCCGCCTCGTCGGGAATCACCCGGAGAAGGGCCAGCACCGCGGACACCCCCAGCATGCCTACGAACCACCAGCACCCATACTCCACATAGTCCCTGGTGAGCACCGGCGCGTTCTCCCGCATGACCTCGTAGTTCCTGCCGGTGTAGGAGTCGTATGCCTCCCCCTCCATCTGCAGCCGGAAGACCACCGGCGTCACCGCGTACCCCAGGACGTCCCAGCCAATCTGGCGCACCACCACAGAAGCATGGCGCTCCCAGCCGATCTTCGCCATCCGCAGGTAATGGCCTCTGGCGGCCTCCCCGCCCACCCGGCTCTCCAGCCCCTCCTGAAGGAGGCGCATATTGTCCGGATACAGGGAGGCCTCCCAGGCCAGGGAGCCCACGGCCTCCGCCACCTCCTCGCCGTAGAGCCCGAAATCGTTCCACAGCGTGGGCCAGGCGAAGCGGCTGGCCAGCGCCCCCTCTATGCTGTACCCCGGCGCGCCGCGCCTGTCCGCGTCCGCCATGCCGGACAGCCCCCCGTATGCCGCCACGCAGGCCAGGACGACCAGAAGCCCTGCCGCCCTGCGCCCCCCGTGAATCCCGGGAATCCTGCGCAATGCCAGCAGGAAAAGCAGGAACAGCGACCCCATCAGGGAATAGGGCTGCAGGGCCAGATGGCACTGCAGGGCAAAGGGAACCGTCAGCAGCGCCAGCCCCCGCCATATGGCCGGGCCCGTCCCCACCGGCCGGATCTCCTGCAGGAAGAGGGCCCCCGCCAGGAACGCCGCCCCAAGCTGCAGGACGTACAAGAGGGCGGGGCTTCCTCCCAGGAGCCTGAGCAGACCCCCGTACAGGGCGGAATCCGGCTCCCCGAAGCCCTGCACCTGCCCGAAATTGCAGCAGATCCAGCAGGCCCCCAGCAGAATCTGGATGCTGAAGCCTATGATAAGCATTCCTCTCAGCACCCCCCGCAGCCAGGGCGCCGCTTTCTTCACATATCCCATGGACTCCCCCGTGGCCTGGCCCCTTACCTGTAGAACTCCCGCAGCTTCCCGCAGATATAGTCCACCTGCCCCAGCTCCAGGCCGTAGTACATAGGCAGGCGCAGCAGGCGCTCGCTCTCCCTTGTGGTATATCTGTCCTCCCCGTGGAACCGGCCGAACTTCAGGCCCGCCGGCGCGGTGTGGAGGGGCACATAGTGGAATACCGCGTGGATCCCATTCTTCTTCAGGTAATCGATCAGCGCCGTCCTCTCCTCGATGTCCTTTGCCTTGATATAGAACATGTGCCCGTTGTGCACGCAGCCCTCCGGCACCACCGGCAGCTCTATCCTCCCCGCCTGGGCCAGGGGGCGGAGGTTGTCGTAATACCGCTCCCAGATCGCCAGCCTGGCATCATTGATCTCCTCCGCGATCTCAAGCTGGGCGTAGAGATAGGCAGCGTTCATGTCGCTGGGCAGGTAGGAGGAGCCGTAGTTGATCCATGTGTACTTGTCGATCTGGCCCCGGTAGAACTTGCTGCGGTTGGTCCCCTTCTCCCGGATGATCTCCGCCGCCTCCACGTTCTCCTGATCCCGGATCAGCAGCGCGCCGCCCTCTCCCATGCTGTAGTTCTTGGTCTCGTGGAAGCTGAAGCACCCGAAGTCGCCTATGGTCCCCAGGGCCCTTCCCTTGTAGGTGGCCATGATGCCCTGGGCCGCGTCCTCGATCACAGCCAGGTGATGCCTGGCCGCGATGTCCATGATCGTATCCATCTCACAGGCCACCCCGGCATAGTGGACGGGCACGATGGCCCTTGTCCGCTCCGTCACAGCCTCCTCTATGAGCCTCTCGTCCATGTTCATGGTGTCCGGCCTGATGTCCACGAACACGGGAGTGGCCCCCCGCAGCACGAAGGCGTCCGCCGTGGAGACGAAGGTGTAGGCCGGCATGATCACCTCGTCCCCGGGCCCGATGTCCGGGACCAACAGCGCCGCCAGCTCCGTGGCATGGGTGCAGGAGGTGGTGAGCAGGCATTTGGCCGTGCCCGTCTTCCTCTCGATCCATTCGTTGCATTTCTTCGTATACGGCCCGTCGCCGCAGATCTTCTGGTTCTTCACGCACTCCTGGATATAGCCCATGGCCTTTTCGGCATAGGGCGGTACGTTAAAATTTATCATGACGATTCCCTCCATTCCGTTTTCCTGTCCTGTTTCCATCTATGTCAGGGCCCCATGGCCTCCGCTCCCTTCCCGTTCCCGCGCATCCGTGGTCCTGCGGATGATGTATTTGGGGCGTCCCTTCACTTCCTCATAGATCCTGGCGATATAGTGGCCGATGATCCCTAAGCTCAGCATCAGGAAGCCGCCGATGACCAGAATCAACAGGATCACCGTGGTAAAGCCCTCCACCGCGGTCCCCGAGAGGTACTTCACAAAGGTCTGGATGAACAGCACCACGCTGAACAGGATGGAGGCCATCCCCATCACCGTCACGAGCTGCAAGGGCAGCGTGCTGAAGGACGTGGCGTTGGTGACGGCATATTTCATCAGGCTCAAGGTAGACCATTTGCTCTCCCCGAACTGCCTCTCCTGTACCTGGTAGGAGACGTACTCCCTGCGGAACCCGGCCCAGAAGCTCAGCGCCCGGAAGAAGGTGTTCCGCTCCGGCAGGCCCAGCAGCACGTCCACCACCTTCCTGTCCAGGAGCTTGAAGTCCGAGGAGGCGTTCATGTCCATCTTGATCAGTCTGCTCATGATTCTGTAGAACAGGCCCGCCGACAGCTTATGGGCCAGGCTTTCCCTGCCCCTGCTCTCCTTGATGCCCTCCACCACCTCCGCGCCGCCCCGCCACAGCTTCCACATCTCCAGGACCACCTCCGGCGGATGCTGCAGGTCGCAGTCCATGACCACCACGGCGTCCCCCGCCGCCAGGGACAGCCCCGCGAAGATGGCCGCCTCCTTCCCGAAGTTGCGGGAGAACTCCGCCCCCCTGACCTTCGGATCCTCCTCCGCCGCCTCCTGTATCCGGGCGAAGGTGGCGTCCCGGGAGCCGTCGCTGACGAATACAAGCTCGTAGTCGATGGAATTCTCTGTCAGCAGCTTCCTCAGTACCTTCACCGTGTTGGGAATGTTCTGCTCCTCATTGTAGGCCGGCAGCACGATCGATAACAGCATCCTGTCCCTCCTGAAATCAACGGTTTACGTTCTCTGTCTTGATATACATGACCCCATCTATGACGCGGATGGAATCCGGCCCCGGGAAGCTGTCCATGGCCATGTACTCCTCCGACACGTACATGTCCTCCATGGCCTCCTCGGGCAGGATGTTCAGCGTGGCCCCCAGGTAATGCCTGATGAAGAGCTGATAGTTCCTTCCCGTGTACAGCAGGCTGTCGCCGCTTAGGCCGATCATGTTGGATGTCACGGGCAGCGTGATGTCCGTCACCGGGAACTGCTCGTCCCCCACCACGCCGATCATGGCGATGGGGATGCCCTGGTAGTACCCTTCCGTCTGCTCGATCCGGTCCAGCAGGCGCACGCAGTAGGCATAGGTCTTCTCATAGCGCTTCTGCAGGTTGGAGTAGGCGATGTTGTCCGCCACGCCGTAGCAGAAGACCAGAGTCCCCGCCGCGGCCAGCCCCAGCCACTCCATCCAGGCGCCCTTCCCCGTCCTCGTCCCGCAGCGGCTGATCAGCGCCACCGCCCCGATGGCGTACAGCACCCACTGATATCGCATCAGCAGATGGTAGTTCACGTCGGGGGAGACCACCAAAATGATGTTCGTCGCCACGGGCAGCAGCAGGAGCGTCAATCCTATTATAGCGAAAAGCAGCGGATTCTTCCAGCACTTTCTCCTCCGGATCAAAAAAAACGCCGCCGCTGCCCCCACCGCCCCCAGGCCGCACCAGGCCGCCAGCGAGTAGGCATTGTCGAACAGCACGTTCCCCCTGAGGGAGAAGGTGAAGAAATCCCGGTATATCCCTGCCAGGGCCCCCAGGATCCCCCCGGACAGGAAGCCGCCCCCCAGGCCGTCGATGCCCTGGTAATGGTCCAGCTCCCTGCCCTGGATCCACAGAAGGGCCTGCAGGATGCCGTAATAGAGCGCCGCCCCCAGCGCCCCCATATACAGATAGCGCAGGGAGGTGAGGAGCCTGTGCCTGGGGGGGAGCTTTTCGTCCAGGAGCGTCATCCACACAGCAAAGATGGCCAGAATCATGGCGAAGGAGAGATACCCCTGATAGATCCCCATGCTGAAGGCCAGGCAGAAGGCCCCCGGCACGAAGCCCAGCCTGTGCTTCTTCACCGCCAGCACAGAGAGCACGGAGAGCAGCAGCGCCAGCATATAGCCGTCCAGGGTGTATACGTAGGCAAAGGTGGAGGCCAGCGCCGGGAAGGCCGCCAGCAGGCCGCTGACCAGCATCACGGCCCAGGCCTGCCGCACCTCCAGGAGCTCGCACAGCGCCGCGGCAGCGCACCCAAGGAGCGCCAGCCCCAGGATGCCGATCAGCCACGGCACCGTATAATAGGAAGAGAAGCCGCAGGCCACCGACAGGAACCACCTGCCCGAGGTGATCATGTTCTGGTCGAAATACATGCTGTCCAGCCCGTCATGGTTGGGTATGTCCGAGACCAGGACGGGCATGTGGATCAAGAGCCCCAGCACGAAGCAGGTGAGGAACGCCGTCTTCCACTCTCGCCTGATCCTGCGATATACTGTTTCCAATGCCTGTCCTGGGGTCATCCCGCTCCACCGCCCTTCCTTTTTGTCCATGTCCATGCCTCTTACCGTCCGCCGTGTCTACCCGCCGCCGGCCCTGCCTGCCCCGGACCTAGCTTTTATCTACGCCCGCCTGCTCCCCGTCCGCAGGCCCCGGAGCATCCGCTGGCAGCAGCGTCTGCGCGATCCTGTCCGCGATTCTCTCCCGGCCCGCCTCATTGGGGTGGAGGCCGTCTGTGGTGTACCGCTCCCAGTCCTCCCACCTCTCATGGGGGAAGAAGTCGTGGTAGAGATTCACCGTCTCTATGCCCAGCTCCTCCCCCAGCTCCAGCTGCGCCTCCACGTACTCCTCCAGGAGCCCGCCGCCGTTGTCCAGCTCCTCGCAGGTCACGCCCATTTCCGGATACCAGGTATAGGTGGGCGTGACGAACAGGATCCGCACCCGGGGGTTGACCCTGCGCAGATCCTCCACGGCGCAGCGCAGCGCCCCCAGGAAGGTGTACTCGTCCCGGGGATCCTCCGGATCCCTGATGGGGGTTCCGGCATGGTAGTCGTTGACCCCCCTCCCAATCAATACGATTCCCACCCCCGCAAAGTCGATCTCCGCCAGCCCGTCCACGATCCCCGGAAAGCGCTCCGCGGTGCTCTCCCGCAGCCTGCTGGTCTGCTGTACGGCAAAGTCCCCGGCGCGGATGGACTTGGTCAGCCCCGCCAGGCACAGGGAGCCCTTGGCGGAGTCCAGCCGCCGCTCCGCCTCCAGCCTGGCGGCGCAGGTGCCGCCCATGGAGGCATTGTAGGACGATATGCCCAGGCGCTCCGCCAGCCTGTCCGGGATCGGCTCCATGCCCCCGATATCCGTGTACACGCTGTCCCCGAAGGAGACCATGGCCACCGTCCGCTGCCCCCGCTGGGCGCGGCTGCGGAAGGTGGCGGCAAACAGTGCCGCGAAGCACAATGCCGCCGCCACCCCGCAGATAACCATCTTTTTGTCAATCCGTCTCTCCATCCGCCACTCCCGATCCATCCGTCTGCCGTATGATTCGGCGCGCGATCCGTGATGCGAATCGCTCTCATTCCGTCTGTTGCATGATATGGCGCGCGATCCGCGATGCGAATCGCTCTCATTCCGTCTGCCGCATGATACTTTGTGCGATTCGCATTGCACCACGGCCGTCCACCAGGGCCCGGAGCCTCCTGCTGTACGCCTGCCGCAGATCCCTGTCCCCGGCCAGCAGCGCGATGCCCTCCACCGCCTCCGCCACCATGGCCTCCCCCTGCCGGAGGTAATCCCCCCCGAAGCCCACCAGCCCTTTCTCCACGAAGCCCTCCACGATGCGCTCCTGATTGTCCACGAAGGAAAAGCACACCATGGGCACCCCCAGGGCGCTGAGCTCATACATGGTGGAGCCCCCGGCGGTGGCGGCGATGTCGCAGCCCCGCATGAGGCCGCACATGTCGGACACATTGCTGTATATCCGCAGGTTCCCGTGCTGCCTCTCCAGGGCCTTCAGCCCCTCCAGATGCACATTGTAGGCCCCGCTGACCACATGGTACTCCAGGCCCGCCGTCCCGGGATGGGCCAAAGCCTTTTCCAGGAGCTGCCCCGCCAGATTATATCTGTCGCTTCCCCCCGTGGTGACCAGCACCCTGGAGGCCCTGTCCCGGACCTCACAGGCATTCCCGGCGAACTCCCCCCGCAGGGGCGCGTACTCCGGCCCCAGAAGGAGCTCCGCCGCCCGGGAGCCCTCGTACAGCCCGGCATGCGCGAAGATATTGTAATTGACCAGCAGATCCGCCCCGATGTCCAGACGGCACATGTCGTCCAGATACCCCACGGGCAGCCGCCTCCTCACCCGGTCAAGATACGCCGCCGTGACGAAGTAGCCGTCCGCCAGGAAGAAGTCCCCGCGGCCCATGGGCAGCTCCTCCAGCGCCGGCAGCTCCCTCTCCATGCGCCGATAGTCCGTGTGCAGGACCCGGAACGCCTGCCCCCTGGCGCGGAGCAGCCCCGCCGCGCTTTCGTCCGCCGTCAGGAAGTAGACCTGCTGCCCCTGCCCCTTCAGGGCATCCGCGACGGACAGGCACCGCATCACATGGCCGCTTCCGATCGTCCCGTTGGCGTCCGCCCGGATCCAGATCATTGCACGGCCTCCCGGAACCGCTTCCTGAAATCCGCGATCCCTTCACGCCAGCTATAGGGCATCCGCTCCCGGCTCCCCGCGTCTCTCCCCACTTCTCTTCCCTCCATCCCAGTCCCGTTTCTGCACTACAGCGCCCCCGGCGCGCACTCCCCGCCGTGGAGCATCCGGTACTTCAGCTCCGCCAGCCGCCAGTCCTCCTCGGTGTCGATGTCCTGGACCTCCAGCTCGGATATGATGAAGGGGCGGGTGTGCTCCATCACGATGCAGCCCTGCCGCGCGAAGCTCTCCGCGTTCAGGCAGTAGAACTGGCCTACATCATGATAGACAGGCTCCAGGTCCTGGGACCTGCACAGGTACAGCTCCGGCGAGCTCATCCGGATCTCCCCGTCCCTAATCACCAGCCCCCGCTGGGGCGGAAAGCCAAAGCGCACCACGGGCGCCACCGCGTCCGCGCCGGACTCCTCCAGCAGCTCCATGGCCTTTCGCAGGGTCTGGGGCTGCAGGAAGGGGGCCGTGGGGTAGATTCCGCACACAAGGTCGAAGGTCTGCCCCAGCTTCCCGTACTCCTCCAGCACCTCCGCCAGCACCTGGGCGGTGGTGGCGTAATCGCCGGACATCCTGGCGCTTCGCAGGAAAGGCACCTCCGCGCCGCAGCCCCTGGCGACCTCCACGATCTCCGCATCGTCCGTGGACACCATCACCCTGTCGAACACCCCCGATTCCAGCGCCGCCTGGATGGAGTAGGCCAGGATGGGCCT
>CAMTBF010000001.1 GCA_947068385.1 uncultured Lachnospiraceae bacterium | reverse complement strand
GACCTTCTTGAGAAAGCGGATCTTTCGGAGAGAGAGAGGGAGACAGCGGAGAGGGGATAGACGGGCAGATATGGCACACCTCCATGTGCGACCTGAAATGGAAGCTGGACGAGTGCAGATGCGTATACGGCATCTGGGGCACCTTTGTGCCGGGATGGTACGGGGGCTTCTTCAACATGACCCGCTTCGGCTTTCTGAAGCTGCAGTTCGAAATCGTCCCCTTCCGCTACCATTACGAGAAGGACGGCATCACCCTGAACCCGGAGAGCCGCGTCCTGAACACCCATATCCCCCGCACGGGAGGGCGACTTGACCCGGAGAGCGTGCGCAGGTCCTATGAGCTGGGGGCCGCGTTCTTCAAAGAGAGGTTCCAGGTAGACCCTGTGGTCTTCGTATGCCACTCCTGGCTGCTGTTCCCCCGCAACAAGGAGGTGCTCTCGCCGGATTCCAACCTGTACTCCTTCATCTCCGGCTTCGATATCCTGGACGTGGAGGAGGCCGACGACTATTCGGAGGTCTGGCGGCTGTTCGATGTAAACTACGAAGGGGATGTGGACAAGCTCCCCCAGGACACATCCTTCCGCCGCGCCTATGCGGACTGGATCCGGAAGGGGGAAAAGACAGGGTGCGCCTACGGCGTACATATGCTATAGGGGAACGCGTTCCGCCCTTTATCTGCCGGGATCACGGCAGATAGGGGCGGGATTTTTTTCGGGGAAATTCTGCCCGGGAGAACATTGCCCAGGAATATTTTGGATAGATTTCCAAATTAGTTATTGACAACATACGGAAGTTAGCATATACTAACACATAGATGGATGAGAACCATTCTCAAAAAGGAATGGAAGCCCGTCCTCAACAGATTCAGGGATAAGGAGGAGGCGAATATGCCGTTGTCAATGGCCCATGCGGGCGAGCGCAATGTGATCAGAAAGGTAGGCGGCAGGGAGGAGACCAGGAAATTCCTGGAGGACCTGGGCTTTGTAGTGGGAGGGGCGGTGACAGTCATCTCCGAGACAGGGGGGAATATCATCGTCAATGTCAAGGAATCCAGGGTGGCCATCGGTAAGGACATGGCGAACAGGATCATGATTGGAACAGGAGGGGCACAGCAGTGAGCACATTGAGGGATACTGCCTGCGGGCAGACAGTGAAGGTGAAGAGGCTCTCGGGAGAGGGGCCGGTGAAGAGGCGCATCATGGACATGGGGATCACGAAGGGCGTGGATGTCTTCGTGAGAAAGGTGGCCCCCTTCGGAGACCCGATCGAAGTGACGGTCAGGGGCTATGAGCTGTCCCTGCGCAAGGCGGATGCGGAAATGATCGAGGTGGAGTGATTCCGGTTCATACCGCATCATTTTTTGTGACGGATAGTTAGTTAAAACTAATAAAAATTAGTAGGAGGAAACACCAAAATGGCAATCAAAATCGCGCTGGCAGGGAATCCCAACTGCGGCAAGACTACATTATTCAATGCATTGACCGGCTCCAATCAGTTCGTGGGCAACTGGCCGGGGGTGACGGTGGAGAAGAAGGAGGGGCGGCTGAAGAAGTCCTACTGCACCGGGAGCAGGGAGGAAGTCATCATCATGGACCTGCCCGGCATCTACTCCCTGTCCCCATACACCCTGGAGGAGGTGGTGGCCAGGAACTACTTGATCGGCGACAGGCCCGATGCGATCATCAATATCGTGGACGGTACCAATATCGAGCGCAACCTCTACCTTTCCACCCAGGTCATGGAGCTGGGCATCCCGGTGGTCATGGCGGTGAACATGATGGACGTGGTGGAGAAGTCCGGGGACAGGATACATACCGATAAGCTGGCGGAGAAGCTGGGCTGTGAGGTGACGGAGATCTCCGCCCTGAAAGGGACGGGGCTGGAGACGGCCGTGCAGAAGGCCATAGCAGCCGCCGGGAGGAAAACGGTTGCTGCCCCGGCGCATGCGTTCGCCCGGAACGTGGAGGCGGCCATCGAGGCCGTGGAGGCCAAGCTGGGAGACGGCGTGCCGGAAGGACAGAAGCGGTTCTTCGCCATCAAGCTCCTGGAAGGGGACGACAAGATCGGCGCCATGATGGGCGGCCTGCCGGACGTATCGGCTGAAATCCAGGGCCTGGAGGAGGCTTTTGACGATGACGCCGAGAGCATCATCACCAATGAGAGGTACGAATACATCTCCTCCGTCATCAGGGAGTGCTATACGAAGAAGAGCAGGGAGAAGCTGACCGCCTCCGACAGGATCGACCGCATCGTGACCAACCGATGGGCCGCGCTGCCGATTTTTGCCGCGGTGATGTTCCTGGTGTACTACATCTCCGTCACCACAGTGGGCACCATTGCCACCGACTGGGCCAACGACGGCGTGTTCGGGGACGGGTGGCATCTGTTTGGCATAGGGGGCGGGGCTTACCAGGAGGCCTGCGGCGCCTATGCCCAGGATATCTTGTTCACGGATGAGGTGAGGTCTGCGGTGGCGGCTGCGGCCCAGGCCGGCGTGGTGGGCGCAGAGGACCTGCTGGGGGCCGTGGAGGAGGCTGATTTCGGCGGCTTTGAGGAGGCCTATGGGGCTTATGGGGCCGCCTTGGCAGCCGGGGGCTTCGACCTCTCCGGGACAGTGGATCCCCTGCTGGAGGAAGCGCCTGATCCGGCGGACTACGGCGTGTGGGTGCCCGGCATCCCCGTATTGGCGGAGAGCGGGCTGGAGGCAGCGGGCTGCTCTGAGTGGCTGATGAGCCTGATCCTGGACGGCATCATCGGCGGCGTGGGGGCCGTGCTGGGCTTCGTGCCCCAGATGCTGGTGCTGTTCCTCTTCCTGGCGTTTTTGGAGGCCTGCGGCTACATGGCCCGGGTGGCTTTCATCATGGACAGGATTTTCCGCAGGTTCGGCCTTTCCGGCAAATCCTTCATCCCCATGCTGATCGGCAGCGGCTGCGGCGTGCCCGGCATCATGGCCTCCCGCACCATCGAGAACGACAGGGACCGCAAGATGACCATCATGACCACCACCTTCATCCCCTGCGGGGCCAAGCTTCCCATCATCGCTTTGATCTCCACGGCCCTCTTCGGCGGCTCTGGCCTGGTGGCGGTGAGCGCGTACTTCCTGGGAGTGGCGGCGATAGTCATTTCCGGCATCATCCTGAAGAAGACGAGAATGTTCGCGGGCGACCCTGCGCCCTTCGTCATGGAGCTGCCCGCCTACCACTGGCCTACGGTGGGGAATGTGCTGCGGAGCATGTGGGAGAGGGGCTGGTCCTTCATAAAGAAGGCGGGCACCATCATCCTGCTCTCCTCCATGGTCATCTGGGCGGGCTCCTGCTTCGGCGTGGTGGACGGGAGATTCGGCTTCAGTACGGAGCTGGAGCTGGCGGACAGCGTCCTGGGCGCAATCGGAAACGGCATCAAGTGGATCTTCCGGCCCCTGGGCTTCGATGACGCCACCGCTGCCATCGCCACCATCATGGGCCTGGTGGCAAAGGAGGAAGTGGTGGGCGTGTTCGGCGTGCTGGACTTCGTCAGCATGACCAAGGTGGCGGCTTATTCCTTCCTGGCATTCAATCTGCTGTGCGCCCCCTGCTTCGCGGCCATCGGCGCGATCAGGAGGGAGATGAACAGCGCCAGGTGGACCTGGTTCGCCATCGGGTATCAGTGCGGGTTCGCCTATGTGGCGTCCCTGATCATCTACCAGCTGGGAAGCTTCTTCGGCGGCCAGGGGAGCCCTCTGGGGGCGGCGGTGGCGGCAGCCCTTGTGGCGGTCCTGGTGTGGCTGCTGGTGCGCCCCTATCGGGAGAGCGATACTCTGAGGGCGGACCTGGGGAAGCCTGCCAAGCGGAAAGCGTCCTGATCTCTGCAGAAAGCATGGCGGCTTAGCAAACCTGCTGTTGCAGGAGCCGCGGTAGGGAAAATCCGCTTGGCAGGATACATTGCCTATATGATCGGGGCATCGGCCATCCAACGGCCGGTGCCCTGTTTTGCCCGTAAATATGGGATAAATGGCGGATTTCGAAGGAAGGCCGCATGAAAAGGTTGCATGAAAACGAAAATAGGGGGTAGTAGAAAAGCGAAAACTGGAGTAAAATAGAAAGGAATGTTTCAAAATAATGGAATGACAAAGAATGGAAAAGAAAGAAAACCGATGGTAAGGAGGGCGCCATGAGACTGTTGGATCTGCTAGAGGGGATAAGCTGGGAATGCCTCCAGGGGAAGCGCTCCATGGAAGGAGAGCATTCCATGGAAGAAGAGCATTCCATGGAAGAAAGGCATTCCATGGAAGAAAAGCATTCCGTGGACAGAGAAGTGTCGGCGGTGGTCTATGATTCCAGGAAGATCGTGGAGGGCTGTCTCTTCATCTGCATAGAGGGCGTAAACTTCGACGGCCATGCCTTTGCGGCCGAGGCCGCGGAGAGAGGGGCAGCGGCCCTGCTGGTCTCCAAGCCCGTGGAGGGCCTGGAGGGCAGAGACGTCGCCGTGATCAAGGTGGAGGACACCAGATATGCCATGGCCTTTGTCTCCGCGGCCTGGTTCGGCCATCCGGCGAGGAAGCTGAAGGTCATCGGCATCACGGGCACCAAGGGCAAGACCACCACCACCTACCTGGTGAAGTCCATCCTGGAGAACGCGGGGCTACGGGTGGGGCTCATCGGAACCATAGAGACCGTCATCGGGGACGTCCACATCCACGCCGAGAACACCACGCCGGAATCCTATGTCCTGCAGGAGGATTTCGCCAAAATGGTGGAGGCCGGGCTGGACGCGGTGGTGATGGAGGTGTCCTCCCAGGCCCTGAAGCTCCACCGGACACAGGGCTTCGTATTCGATTACGGCATCTTCACCAACCTGGAGCCGGACCACATCGCGCCGGGGGAGCACGAGAGCTTTGAGGAGTACATGGAGTGCAAGGGGCGGCTGTTCAGGCAATGCCGGATCGGCATCGTCAATGGCGATGACGTCCATGTAGGCAATATCGTGGAGGGCCACACCTGTGAATTGGAGACCTATGGCACCGGAAAGGACGCAATGCTGCGGGCGGAGAGGCTGGAGCTGGTGCACACCCCGGGGGAGCTGGGCGTGAACTTCCATGTGGCGGGCCTGATGGACTTCGATGCCCATGTGCCCGCGCCCGGACGGTTCAGCGTATACAACGCCCTGTGCGCCATCGCCATCTGCCGCCATTTCCAGGTGGGCATAGAGGACATCCAAAGCGCCCTGCGGACGGCCAAGGTGAAAGGCCGCATCGAGCGGGTGAAGATTTCCGACAGATTCACCCTGCTGATAGACTATGCCCACAACGCCATGGCCCTGGAGAGCCTGCTGTCCACGCTGAGGGAGTATGAGCCGAAGCGCCTGGTGTGCCTGTTCGGCTGCGGCGGCAACCGCTCCAGGCAGCGCAGGTACGAGATGGGGGAGGTCAGCGGCAGGCTGGCGGACTTCACGGTAATCACCTCGGACAATCCCCGCTTCGAGGAGCCCCAGGCCATCATCGAGGACATCAAGGCGGGGATCGGGAAGACGGACGGCAGGTTCGTGGAGATCTGCGACAGGCGGGAGGCCATCGCCTATGCGATCTCCCATGCCGAAGAGGGCGACCTGATCGTCCTGGCCGGAAAGGGGCATGAGGACTATCAGGAGATCAGGGGGGTGAAATACCCCATGGACGAGAGGGTCATCATAGAGGAGCTGCTGGCCGGAGGGCTGGAGCATATCTGAGGCCGCAGGCATGGACGGCACAAAGGCCGAAGGGCAGAGAGGAGGGAGCGGAATGGAAGAATCGAAGGAATGCTACGCGGATGTCATCGTGGACATTTCCCATGAGAAGCTGGACAGACCCTTCCAGTACCGCATCCCCGAAAGGCTCCGGGACAAGCTGGAGACAGGGGCCTGCGTGACTGTCCCCTTCGGGAACGGCAACAAGCTCCTGAAAGCCTACGTGGTGGGCATAGGGAATGTGTGCAAGTTCGACCCCGCCAGGATGAAGGAGATCCGCGGCATCGTCCAGGGGGGCACAGGCGCGGAGGATAAAATGGTCGCCCTGGCCGCATGGATCCGGAAGAACTACGGCTCCACCATGATACAGGCCCTGAAGGTGGTGCTCCCCGCCAGGCGCTCCGTGAAGCGGCTGGAGCACAGGACGCTGCAGCGGGCGATGGGCAGGGAGGAGATCATCTCTTTGCTGGGGGAGAGCAGACGGAAGAAGCAGGTGGCCAAGGAGCGGCTCCTGCAGGAGCTGGTGGAGCAGGAGTCCATCCCCTACGAGTGGGTCACGGGGAAGCTGGGGGTATCCGCCCAGACCGTGAAGAGCCTGGAGCGGGCAGGGGCCGTCCGGGTCATCAGCACCCAGGCCCTGCGCAACCCCGTCAGCCTGGCCGCCACCAGGGAGCAGAAAAAGCGCCTCAGCGATGCCCAGCGGCGGATCGTGGAGGAAGTGATGGGCGATTTCGAGAGCGGCCGCCCCGACACCTACCTGCTCCACGGCATCACCGGCAGCGGCAAGACGGAGGTCTACATGCAGCTGGTCTCCGAGATGGTGGAGCGTGGCAGGCAGGCCATCGTGCTGATACCGGAGATCGCCCTGACCTACCAGACCTTGCTGCGCTTCTACAACAGATTCGGCGACAGGGTCAGCATCCTGAATTCCAACCTGTCCCCCGGAGAAAAATACGATCAGTGCGAACGGGCCAGGAACGGGGAGATCGACGTGATCATCGGCCCCCGTTCCGCGCTGTTCGCGCCCTTCCGGAACATCGGCCTGATCATCATGGACGAGGAGCACGAGGGCAGCTACAAGAGCGAGGCCTCCCCCAAATACCACGCCAGGGAGACGGCCATCCAGGTGGCCAGGCTCCACGGGGCCAGCGTGCTCTTAGGCTCCGCCACGCCCTCTTTGGAGTCCTATTACCGGGCCGAGACCGGGGAATACAAGCTTTTCACCCTGAAGGAGCGCCTGACAGGAGGGGAGCTTCCGAAAGTCCACACCATAGACCTGCGCAGGGAGCTGAAGGAGGGGAACCGCTCCATCTTCAGCCGCAAGCTCCAGGAGCTTCTGGCGGACAGGCTCTCCAGGGGAGAGCAGAGCATCCTGTTCCTGAACAGGCGGGGCTATGCGGGCTTCGTGTCCTGCAGGGCCTGCGGCCACGTCATGAAATGCCCCCACTGCGACGTGTCCCTGTCGGAGCACAGCGCGGGGCGGGGCGGGTTCTTGATGTGCCACTACTGCGGCTATCAGGAGCCCAAGCCCGGGACATGCCCCATATGCGGCTCCAAATACATCAGCGGCTTCAAGGCGGGCACCCAGCAGATAGAGGAAAAGCTCCGGGAGATGTTCCCCGGGGTGCGCACTCTGCGCATGGACGGGGACACCACCCGGACGAAGGACAGCTATGAGCGGATCCTGTCCGCTTTCATGGGGGGCGAGGCGGACGTGCTGATCGGCACCCAGATGATCGTGAAGGGCCATGATTTCCCCAGGGTGACGCTGGTGGGGGTGCTGGCGGCAGACCTGTCCTTGAGCGTGGGGGACTACCGGGCCGGGGAGAAGACCTTCCAGCTGCTGACCCAGGCGGTGGGCCGGGCCGGGCGGGGAGACCTGCCCGGGGAGGCGGTGATCCAGACCTACCAGCCGGACCACTATGCGGTAGTCCATGCGGCGGCCCAGAACTACGGGGGCTTTTATAAGGAAGAGATCATCTACCGGGAGATGATGGGATATCCCCCCGCGGCCCATATGCTGGCGGTACAGATATTCGCCAGGGCCCAGGACAGGGGACAGGCGCTGGCGGACAGCCTGGCATCTTTGACGAGACGGAATTTCGACGATCCCCCGGGGCCGGAGGGGGGATGCCGCCCCGGGGAGACCCAAGGCACTGTGCCGCAGGTGCAGGTCATCGGCCCCGCGCCTGCGTCCATCGGCAGAATTAATGATATTTTTAGATTTGTATTCTATGTGAAATGCGCAAAATATGATAAACTGGTACAGACAAAGGATCTGCTGGAAGAGGAAATGCAAAAACGCCAGTCCGCGGATGAACTGGTGCAATTTGATTTCAATCCCATGAATACAATGTAAAGGAACAATCGGAGGGGACAGTGAAATGGCAATCAGGAACATACGGGAGATGGGAGAAGAGGTTCTCTCAAAGAAATGCAAGCTGGTGACGGAGATGACGCCCCGCACCAAGGAGCTCATCGAGGATATGCTGGACACCATGTACGAATCCAACGGCGTGGGCCTGGCGGCGCCTCAGGTGGGGGTGCTGAAGCGCATCGTGGTGATAGACGTCACCGGGGAGGATCCTTACATCTTCATCAATCCCAGGATCGTGGAGAGCAGCGGCGAGCAGACGGGGATGGAGGCCTGCTTAAGCGTCCCGGGCAAGACGGGACAGGTCACCAGGCCCAATTATGTCAAGGCCGTGGCCCTGGACGTGAACATGCGGGAGTTCGAGGTGGAGGGAACGGAGCTCCTGGCCCGGGCCATCTGCCATGAGCTGGATCACTTGGAGGGGCATCTGTACGTGGAGAAGGTGGAAGGGCCGCTCCAGGATGCCGTAGAGGAAGAAGAGGAATGATATGAAAATTGTCTTTATGGGTACGCCGGATTTCGCGGCGGCGGCTTTACGGGCCCTGATCGGGGCGGGACATGAAGTGACGGCGGTGGTGACGCAGCCGGATAAGCCCAAGGGGCGGAGCAAGGAGCTGGTGCCTTCGCCGGTGAAGGTCTGTGCCCTGGAGAACGGCATCCCGGTGCTGCAGCCCAGGCGCATCAAGCGGCCCGAGGCCATGGAGGAGCTCCGCGGATTCCCGGCGGATGTGTATATCGTGGCGGCTTTCGGGCAGATTCTGTCCCAAGAGATCCTGGACATCCCGCGCTATGGCAGCCTGAACATCCATGCGTCCCTGCTGCCCAGGTACAGGGGGGCATCTCCGATCCAGCATGTGATCATAGACGGCGAGACGCGTACAGGGATTACCGTCATGCAGATGGACGCAGGGATAGATACCGGAGACATGCTCTATCGCAAGGAGATTCCCATCCTGCCAAAGGATGATTACGAGACCCTGCACGACAGGCTGGCCCTGCTTGGGGGCCAGGCCATCGTGGAGGCCCTGGGGCTCCTGGAGCAGGGGAAGCTGGAGCCTGTAAAGCAGGACGACGCCTTGAGCTGCTACGCGCCTCTGATCGGGAAGGAGATGGGGGAGATCGACTTTTCCCGGGATGCCCTGGCCATAGACCGCCTGATCCGCGGCATGACCCCATGGCCCAGCGCCTATACCGGCTATCAGGGAAAGCAGCTGAAGATATGGCGGGCGGAGCCTGTAGAGGCGGAGGATGTCCACGGCCATGTCCCCGGCGAGATTTTACGGACGGAGAAGGGCTGCGTGACCGTGGCCACAGGACAGGGGGCGCTGCGGATCTACGAGCTGCAGCTTGCGGGGAAGAAGCGGATGTCGGCCCATGACTTTCTGCTGGGCGTGAAGATGAGGCCCGGGGAGATATTGGGATAGCGTAAAAGATTGTGCGGAAGGAGTGTTGCGGTATGTTTATTTGGGACTCTACGTATCTTTTGGTGATCATCGGCATGCTGTTGTGCATGGGGGCCAGCGCCATGGTGAACAGCGCCATGCGCAGGTACAGCAAGGTGCGCAACGCCAGGAACATGACGGGGGCGGAGGCGGCCAGGCAGATCTTGAACAACGAGGGGCTGTACAATGTGCAGATTGAGTGCCTGCCCTCGGACAGCGGGGACCATTACGATCCCCGCACCAATACCGTGCGGCTGTCCGCCGGCAACTACAGGTCCCCTTCCGTGACGGCGGTGGGGGTGGCGGCCCATGAGTGCGGCCATGCCATCCAGCACGCCAAGGGCTATGTGCCGATCAATATCAGGTCCGCTCTGGTGCCTGTGGTGAACATCGCGAGCAGGCTGGGGATGCCGCTGATCCTCCTGGGCGTGATCCTGAGCTGGAACCAGACATTGATCCAGATCGGCATCTGGGCCTTCGCATCGGCGGTGCTGTTCCAGCTGGTGACCCTGCCGGTGGAGTTCAACGCCTCCGCCAGGGCGGTGGCGAAGGTGGAGCAGTACGGGCTTTTGACCACCGAGGAGACCAAGGGCTGCAGGAAGGTGCTCACCGCGGCGGCCATGACCTATGTGGCGGCCACGGCTTCCGCCGGATTGCAGCTTCTGCGTTTGGTGCTGCTCTTCGGTGGCAATAATAGAAGGAGAGACTGACAGTGGGAGTGAACGCGCGGGAGATTGTGCTGGATATGCTGCTGGCCCTGGAGCGGGAGGAGGACTATTCCCACAGGCTGATCAAGGCGGTATTGGACAAATATGATTACCTGGAGGCCCGGGAGAAGGCTTTCATCAAGCGGGTGACGGAGGGGACGCTGGAGCGGGGGCTGGAGCTGGATCATTATCTGAACCATTTTTCCAGCCTGCCCGTGGGCAAGATGCGCCCCCTGATCCGCTGCCTGATGCGCATGAGCGCCTACCAGCTGCTCTATATGGACGCCGTGCCGGACAGCGCCGTCTGCGACGAGGCCTGCAAGCTGGCCGCCAAGCGGGGCTTCGGGCGGCTGAAGGGCTTCGTCAACGGGGTGCTGCGCACCGTTTCCAGGAACAAGGGGAACCTTCCCCTGCCGGACGAGGGCAAGGAGCCTGTCCTGCATGATTCCGTCAGGTATTCCATGCCGGAGTGGCTGGTGGAGCTGTGGCGGCGGGAGTACGGCCAGGATGTGGCCAGGACGATCCTCCGGGGGCTGATGGCCATACGCCCGGTGTCCCTGCGCTTCCGCCTGGACACATCCGAGGAGGAGCGGGAGAGGCTCTGCGGCATGATGCGGGAGCAGGGGATGCGGGTGGAGCGCAGCCCTTACCTGCCCTATATATACCTGGTGGAGCATGCGGAGGGGACGGAAGCGCTGCCGGGATTCCGTGAAGGGATGTGCACCATACAGGATGTCAGCTCCGCGCTGGCGGTGGAGGCGGCGGGGATCGGCCGATCGGACTTCGTCATCGATGTCTGCGCCGCGCCGGGGGGAAAGAGCCTGTTGGCATCCGAGAAAGCGGTCCGGGGCAGGGTGCTGGCCAGAGACCTGTCCGGGGAGAAGCTGGAGCGGATAGAGGAGAATGTCAGCCGCATGAAGGCCGGGAACGTGGAGGCGCAGGTCTTCGACGCCACCTCCACGGACGAGGCGCTCCTGGGGAAGGCGGATGTGGTATTGTTGGACGTGCCCTGCTCCGGGCTGGGGGTCATGGGCAAGAAGCGGGACATCAAATACCGGATAAGGCCGGAGGATCTGGAGGGCCTGCAGGCCCTCCAGCGGCAGATCGTGAAAGCCAGCACCGGATACGTGAAGCCCGGCGGGACGCTGCTCTACAGCACCTGCACCATCCACAGCGGCGAGAACCAGGACATGGTGCGGTTCATCGCCAGGGAGCTTGGATTCCGGCCGGTATCCCTGGAGGGCGCGCTGCCCGGGGAGGTGCTGGCGGGCAGGCGACGGATGGCGGAGCTTGCGGAGGGTGGGACAGGCCCCTCTGCCCCCCTGACGGAGGCGGAGGAGGCGGCCTGCATCCAGCTCCTGCCGGGCATTCTGGAAGCGGACGGCTTCTTTATCGCGAAATTCTGCAGGGAGCGCACTGAAATAAACGAAGAATAGAAGGATACGGACAGAAGAATGGATAAAGGGATCAGTAAAAGAATCGATATCAAATCGCTGACACTGCCTGAGCTTACGGCAGAGATGACCTCCATGGGGGAGAAGGCCTTCCGGGCCAGGCAGCTCTACGAGTGGATGCATGTGAAGCTGGCCAGGGACTTCGAGGGCATGACCAACCTCTCCAAGGCCCTGCGGGAGGAGTGCAGGCAGCGATTCACCTACACGGCCCTGCAGGCAGTGCAGGTGCTGGAGTCCAAAATCGACGGCACGAAGAAGTTCCTGTTCGAGCTGTCGGACGGGAACCTGGTGGAGAGCGTCTGGATGCGGTACAAGCACGGCAACAGCGTCTGCATCTCCTCCCAGGTGGGCTGCAGGATGGGCTGCGCCTTCTGCGCCTCCGGGATAGAGGGCCTGGAGCGCAACCTCACCCCCGGGGAGATGCTGGATCAGGTCTATGCCATCACGCTGCTGACGGGAGAGCGGGTGAGCAATGTGGTGGTCATGGGCACAGGGGAGCCCTTGGACAATTACAACAATTTGTTGACGTTTCTCCGGATGCTCACGGACGAGGACGGGCTCCACATCAGCCAGAGGAACGTGACGGTGTCCACCTGCGGCCTGGTGCCCCAGATGAAGCTCCTGGCCCGGGAGAGGCTGCAGATCACATTGGCCCTGTCCCTCCATGCCGCTACGGACGAGAAGCGGCAGGCATTGATGCCCGTGGCGAAGCGGTATTCCATCCAGGAGCTGATGGAGGCCTGCGCCTACTATTTCCAGGAGACAGGCAGAAGGATCACCCTGGAGTACAGCCTGGTCAGGGGAGTCAATGATTCGGAGCGGGACGCGGAGCGGCTCTGCCGCCTTGCCAGGCCCCTGCGCTGCCATATCAACCTGATCCCGGTGAACCCCGTGAAGGAGCGGGATTTCTCCCGGCCGGATGCCGACAGAATCAGGGCGTTTCAAAATATACTTGAAAAAAATAGAATTAATGGTAGTATAAGAAGGGAAATGGGCCGGGACATCGAGGGGGCCTGCGGGCAATTGAGACGCCGGCATATGTCCAGGCTCTAGACGGGATGCCTGGCAGGGCGGGGAGAGAAGCGCCCTGCCGGGAGAATGGGATATTGGAGGAAATAAGGCGTGCTAAAGACATTTTCCGTTACGAATATCGGCAGAAAGAGGAAAATGAATCAGGATTACGTGTATTCGTCGGAGCAGCCCGTAGGGCATCTGCCCAATCTGTTCCTGGTGGCAGACGGCATGGGGGGACACAATGCGGGGGAATACGCGTCCAAGGTCACGGTGGAGACGATCGTGGAGTGCGTGGCGGATTCCGCCCAGACGGATGCGCTGCGCTGTTTTGACGAGGCGATTCAGGCGGCCAATGCACGGATACGCAAGCTGGCGGCGGCATCCTATCTGCTCGCTGGCATGGGGACCACGGTGGTGGCGGCGAGCTGTGAGGGGAACCGCCTGTCCGTGGCCAATGTGGGGGACAGCAGGCTGTATGTGGTGAGCCCCCAGGGAATCAGGCAGATCACCAGGGACCACTCCTGGGTGGAGGAGATGGTGCTGCGGGGCGGCATCGGCAGGGAGGAAGCCAGGAACCACCCGGACAAGAACATCATCACAAGGGCGGTGGGCGCCGAGGATACGGTGAAGGCGGACTTTTTTTCCGTGCGCCTGGAAGAGGGGGATATGGTGCTGATGTGCACCGACGGGCTGACCAATATGCTGGAGGACAGGGAGATACGGATGATCATGAACGGGGCCCGGGACATTGTGGAAAAGGCACAGGAGCTGGTGGAGGCCGCCAATGAGAACGGCGGCAAGGACAACATCAGCGTGATTTTGATCGAGCCTCTGGCATAGCGGGGGAAGCAGCCCCGCTTTCGGTGTGAATCGTTAGAATGGAGAACGTATATGGTTAAGATTGGAATGATGATAGGCGACAGGTACGAGGTGCTGGAGAAGATCGGCACCGGCGGCATGTCGGATGTATATAAAGCAAAATGCCATAAGCTGAACCGCTTCGTGGCTGTCAAGGTCCTGAAGCAGGAATTCAGCGAGAACGCCAACTTTGTATCGAAATTCCGTACAGAGGCCCAGGCCGCCGCCGGTCTGATGCATCCCAATATCGTGAACGTGTACGACGTGGGCGAGGAGAACGGCATCTATTATATCGTCATGGAGCTTGTGGAGGGCATCACCCTCAAGAAATATATCGAGAAAAAGGCCAGGCTGTCCTTCAAGGAGGCGGTGAGCATCGCCATACAGGTCAGCATGGGAATCGAGGCTGCCCACAACAACCACATCATCCACAGGGACATCAAGCCCCAGAACATCATCATTTCCAAGGACGGAAAGGTGAAGGTGACGGATTTCGGCATCGCCAAGGCCGCCACCAGCAACACCATCACCTCCAACGTGATGGGCTCCGTCCACTATACGTCGCCGGAGCAGGCCAGAGGCGGCTACAGCGACGAGAAGAGCGACATCTATTCCCTAGGGATAACCATATTCGAGATGCTCACCGGGCGCGTGCCCTTCAACGGGGAGACCACGGTGGCCATCGCCATCAAGCATATCCAGGAGGAGCTGCCCTCGCCCAAGGAATTCATTCCTGAGATCCCCACCAGCGTGGAGGGCATCGTGATGAAATGCTGCCAGAAGTCCCCGGACCGCAGGTATCAGAACATGCAGGAGCTGATCGCGGACCTGAAGCAGTCGCTGATGAACCCGGAGGAGGTCATCGTGCCGAACGACCCGGACATGGAGGCCGGCACCCGGCCGATCACGGACAGCGAGCGGGCCCAGATCAAACGGCGCACGGCCTATCACGACCGCTATGAGTATGAAGAGCGGGAGGAGCCCATGCGCCTGCGGACAGAGGCGGAGCCCATATATGAGTATGAGGAGGAGCCGGAGGAAGAGGACGACTATGACTACAACCCCAAAATGGAGAAGGTGACCACCTTCCTGGCGCTGCTGGCAGGCGTGGTCATCTGTGTGATCGTGGTGGTCCTGGCCCTGAAGGTCTTCGGAGAGCGGGATGACGGAAAGGAGCCTGACAAGCCGATCATCGCGTCGGAGGAGAGCCCTACGCCGTCCCCCGGGAAGAAGTATGTGAAGATGCCCGAGGTAAGGAACCGGAGCGTGGAGGACGTCAGGAACGAGCTGAAAGGGCTGGAGCTGGAATCCGAGGTGGAGTACGAGGAATCGGACGATGTGGAGATGGGGAAGGTGATCAGCGCGGATGTGGAGGCCGGCACAGAAATCGAGGCCGGGAGCACGGTAAAGCTGGTGGCCAGCGCCGGCGCACAGGGGGTGGAGGTGCCCTCCGTGACAGGCGGCTCCTATGAGGACGCCAAGCTTAAGCTTGCGGCAGAGGGATTCACCGTGACGAGAGAGGAGGCATTCTCCAACGATGTGGACGAGGGGCTGATCATCTCCCAGGTGCCCGCCGCCCAGACCAAGGTGGCGAAGGGGACCAATGTCACCGTCATCGTCAGCCAGGGCAAGGAGAAGATTCGCGTGCCGGACCTGATAGGCCGGTTGGAGGCGGACGGCAGGGCGGAGGCCCGGGAGGCCGGGCTTGAGATCGGGGATGTGACCTATGAGAGCAGCAATGAGGTGGGAGGCGGAGAGATATTCTACCAGAGCTATTCCAAGGGATCCTACGTGGAGCCGGGGACGACAATCGACATCAAAGTGAGCTCCGGGCCCAAGGCCGCCACCTATAAATGCAATGCCAGCATCCTGGCCCCCTCCGTGGAGGAGGCGCCGGATTATGTGGCGGGGACGGAGGTCGCCATCACGCTGGTGACGGACGACGGCCATACGCTTCTGGAGACAAGGACGGCCAGCTTCCCCCAGGCGGCAAATTATTACGGGCTGACCGCTTCGGGAGGCACCATCACCATGACCTATACGGTGACCATAGAAGGGGCGCCCATTACGGATCCGGACACAGGCGAGACCGTCACTCCCGAGCCTACCACGGAGGAGAGGAGCTTTACCAGAAGAATCGAGTTTGTCGAGGAATAGCGGGGGGCCGGCTTTGAGGGGAAGGATCATCAAGGGAATCGCGGGATTCTACTATGTGCACTGCGGCGGCAGGATATATGAGTGCAAGGCGAAGGGGGTGTTCCGCAAGGACAACCGCAAGCCCCTGGTGGGAGACTGGGTGGAGATGGACGTGCTGGACGAAGGGGAAGCGCTTGGGAACATCAGCGCGCTGCTGCCCAGGGACAGCGAGCTGATACGGCCCGCCGTGGCCAACGTGGATCAGGCGCTGGTGATCTTCGCCATCGCGAAGCCCCGGCCCAGCTTTAACCTCCTGGACCGCTTCCTGGTCATGATGGGGCAGCAGGGAATCCCCTGCATCATCTGCTTCAACAAGCTGGACATCGACGAGGAGGGGCTTGGGCGGGAGTACCAGGAGCTTTACGGCGGCTGCGGCTACCGGACGCTGGCGGTCAGCGCCAGGCTGGGCTGCGGCATCGAAGAGCTAAAAGGGATGCTCACAGGGCATGCCACGGCGGTGGCCGGGCCCAGCGGCGTGGGGAAGTCCTCCATCATCAACTGCCTGCAGTCCGGCACCGTCATGGAGACGGGAGAGATCAGCGCGAAGATAGAGCGGGGGAAGCATACCACCAGGCATTCCGAGCTGATCGCCATCGGGGAGGGCTCCTACATCCTGGACACGCCGGGCTTCAGCTCCCTGGGGCTCTTCGACCTGGAGAAGGAGCGGCTGGCAGGCTTCTACCCGGAATTCGCGGCGCATGAGAGATACTGCCGCTTCGGCGGCTGCGCCCATATCGGGGAGAGGGACTGCGGGGTGAAGGCCGCGGTGGAGGAAGGGGCCGTCAGCAGGCTGCGGTACGAGAACTACCGCCTTCTGTATGAGGAGCTGAAGGGCATGGAGCGGAAAAAGGCCAAGCGCCTGTGAGGGCAGGCGGTATACATAAAATCAAGGTTTTCAAGGAGGATATAGACGAAGATGAAATTAGGCATAGTCGGCCTACCCAACGTAGGAAAGAGCACACTGTTCAATTCATTGACCAAAGCGGGCGCGGAATCCGCCAATTACCCCTTCTGCACCATCGACCCCAATATCGGGATCGTGGCGGTGCCGGACGAGAGGCTGAAGCTCCTGGGGGACATGTACCAGTCGAAGAAGGTCACCCCCGCGGTGATCGAATTCGTGGACATCGCCGGCCTGGTGAAGGGGGCCTCCAAAGGCGAGGGCCTGGGCAACCAGTTCCTCAGCAATATCCGCGAGGTGGACGCCATCGTCCATGTGGTCAGATGCTTCGAAGATACGAATGTAATCCATGTGGACGGCAGCATCGACCCCCTCCGCGACATCGAGACCATCAATCTGGAGCTGATCTTCTCCGACCTGGAGGTGCTGGAGCGCAGGCTCTCCAAGGTCTCCAAGGCGGCCAGGATGGACAAGACCTGCGCCAAGGAGCTGGCTTTGCTGGAGCGGATCAAGGAGCATCTGGAGAGCGGGAAGCCCGCCAAGACCATGGAGGCCGATGACGAGGACGAGCGGGCGCTGCTGAAGGAATACAATCTGCTGACCTACAAGCCCGTCATCTATGCCGCCAACGTGGCGGAGGAGGATCTGGCCGACGACGGCGCTTCCAACGAGAAGGTGGCGCAGGTGCGGGAATTCGCCGGGCAGGAGGACAGCGAGGTCTTCGTCATCTGCGCCCAGATCGAGCAGGAGATCTCCGAGCTGGACGAGGACGAGAAGGCCATGTTCTTAGAGGAGCTGGGCCTTTCTGAGTCGGGCCTGGAGAAGCTGATCAGGGCCAGCTACCATATCCTGGGGCTGATGAGCTTCCTCACCGCGGGGGAGGACGAGACCAGGGCATGGACCATCAAGATCGGCACCAAGGCGCCCCAGGCCGCGGGGAAGATTCACTCCGACTTCGAGAGAGGCTTCATCAAGGCGGAAGTGGTGAACTACCGCGACCTCCTGGAGCAGGGCTCCCTGGCCGCCGCCCGTGAGAAGGGGCTGGTGGGCATAGAGGGCAAGGACTATGTGGTGAAAGACGGAGATGTGATCCTGTTCCGCTTCAATGTGTAGCGCGGGGATGCGGGACGGAGTCTGAAAGGAAGAAACGTATGAATGTTGGCGATATCGCGTTCCCGAACCTGGGAATCTATCTGAGGGACGTGCCCAAGTCCTTCAGCATCTTTGGCTTCAGCATTGCCTACTACGGCCTGATCATCGGCATCGGCGTGCTGGCGGGCATCCTGATGGCGGCGCACATGGCCAAGGTGACAGGGCAGGATCCGGATGACTACTGGGATTTTGCCATCTATGCAGTCATCTTCTCCATCATCGGGGCGCGCATCTATTATGTGGTGTTCGCCTGGGATTATTACAAGGATAATCTGCTGAGCATATTCAATACCAGAAACGGCGGCATGGCCATCTATGGGGCGGTGATCGCCGCGTTCATCACCCTGTTCGTCTACGGCAGGATCAAGAAGAAGAGCCCCCTGCTGATGGGCGACACCTGCATGCCCGGATTGATCCTGGGGCAGGTCATCGGCCGCTGGGGGAATTTCATGAACCGGGAGGTCTTCGGGGAGTACTATGACGGCCTCTTTTCCATGCAGCTCCCCGTCGAGGCGGTGCGGGCCAGGGACATCTCCGAGAACATAGCGGCCCATATCCCGGAGGGGGCCAATTATATCAATGTGCACCCCACCTTCCTGTATGAGAGCCTGTGGAACCTGCTGGTGCTGGTCCTGCTCCTCTGCTTCAGGAAGCACAAGCGCTTCGACGGGGAGATCTGCCTGCTGTACCTGGGCGGCTACGGTCTGGGGCGGTTCGTCATCGAGGGCATCCGCACCGACACCCTCTTCATTCCCGGCACCCAGGTCCCCGTGTCCCAGGTGCTGGCGCTCCTGATGCTGGCCTTCGCGGTGGCGGCGGACATCATCGTAAGGCGGCGGCTGGGAAAGAAGGCGGCATAAAAATCGAATAAAGGCGAAATAACGACAAAAGGTCTGCTGATTCCTGTTTTTGGGACAGCGGGCCTTTTATGTTTCCCGCCTTGGATCCCGGCGGCCTCAAAAAAATTTCGCTGTGCGCAAGAATCTATATCTGTACCTCATCAGGTTCCCGGGCACAATATCTTGTGCCAAAAACCTCATCCACGGCCGTTCCGGCAGGCTCATTCCACTTCCGGCTTCCCCACCGCACAAACTTTCGGCTTGTCAAATGACGAATTCTATATTAAAATCAATAAGGTAGTGGGATGAATATGGCATGAAAACCCATAAAGTGGGATGAAAGTCCAAAAAGGGGTCGGAATGCGAGGATTCAGTGCCGGTTCCGGCGTTGGCGGGTGGTGATTGGGATGTTCATGGGCAAATACAATCATACGATCGACCCCAAGGGCAGGCTGAGCATTCCTTCGAAATACCGGGAGATCCTGGGGGATGAGTTCGTGGTATCGAAAGGGATGGACGACTGTCTCTACGTGTATGCCAATGACGACTGGAAGGTCTTCGAGGGAAAGCTGGCATCCCTGCCCCTGATGAGCGAGGAGGCCAGGCAGTTCGCCAGGTTCTTCCTGTCGGGGGCCCAGCCCGTGACCGTGGACAAGCAGGGCCGTATCCTGATGCCCCAGGATCTGCGGGATTTCGCAGGGCTGGAGAAGGATGTGGTGCTGGCCGGCATGGGAAGCCGCATCGAGATCTGGAGCCTGGAGCGGTGGAAGGCCAACAATGACACCGTGGACATCAATGCCATATCCAAGGGCGTGATGAACCTTGGGCTGACCATTTAGGAGAGGGGGCGTCCATGGAATTTCGGCATTACTCCGTGCTTTTGAAGGAGACCATCGAACAGCTTCATATCAAGCCGGAGGGCATCTACGTGGACGGCACCTTAGGGGGCGGCGGACATGCCCTGGAGGTGTGCAGGCGGCTTGCAGGCGGCCATCTCTACGGCATCGACCAGGACGGCGAGGCCATAGCGGCGGCAGGGCAGCGGCTGGCAGCCTTCGCGGACAGGGTGACCCTGCTGCGGGACAATTACTGCAACATGCGGGCCGCGCTCTCCGCGGAGGGCGTGAAAGGCGCGGACGGCATCGTGATCGACCTGGGCGTATCCTCCTACCAGTTCGACAATCAGGAAAGGGGCTTTTCCTACCGCTTCGACGCTGCGCTGGACATGCGCATGGACCGCAGGCAGACGCTGACGGCCAGGGACATCGTGAACGGCTATCCGGAGGGCGACCTCTACCGCATCATCAGGGATTACGGGGAGGACCGCTTCGCGAAGAATATCGCCAAGCACATTGTCAGAGCCAGGCAGGAGGGGCCCATCGAGACTACTTTTGCATTAAATGAGATCATCCGGGGGGCCATTCCGGCCAGGATGCGCCGCGACGGCCATCCCTCCAAACAGACCTTCCAGGCCATACGGATCGAATGCAACAGGGAGCTGGAGGTGCTCCGGGACTCGCTGGATGATTTCATCGATATACTGAATCCGGGTGGGAGGCTGTGCGTCATCACCTTCCATTCCCTGGAGGACCGCCTGGTGAAGGCGGCTTTCCGGAAAAACGAGAATCCCTGCACCTGCCCGCCGGAATTTCCGGTATGCGTGTGCGGAAAGGTATCAAAGGGCACCGTGGTGACAAAGAAGCCCATTCTGCCCGGAGAGGAAGAGCTCGCACAGAACAGCCGCTCGAAGAGCGCGAAGCTGCGGGTGTTCGAAAAAGCGTAGGGGACAAGCCGGATCCATGGCTATCCGGGGAGCATGAAATCAAGACGAAGAAAGCGGGTATTGATATGGGCCAGAATAGAAGGAGCTATCGGCAGAACGCATATGAGGAGGACAGGAGGGCGTACCGGGGAGGGAACCGCGGCGGGTACATCCATGGAAATACAGTAAGGAAAATCGATATACAGGAACAGTGGGAGCAGGCACCGAGGAAAAAGCCCCATCCGGAGATACGCAAGAACCGGGAGAAGGCCAGGCATATGAGCGCGGGCTACGTCATGTTCCTGGCGGCGGCTCTGTGCGCGGCGGCCTTCATTTTGGTGAACTATATCCAGCTGCAGTCCGACCTGACCACCCTGACCAAGACCGTGGCGGACATGGAGAGCGAGCTCAACGGCCTGAAGCTCTCCAACGATGAGGAGTACAACCGGATCGTCAGCGGCATCGACCTGGAGGAAATCAAGCGGGTGGCCATCGGGGAGCTGGGCATGGGCTACGCGGAGGAAGGGCAGATCGTGGAATACGAGAATCAGGAAGGCGATTACATGCGCCGGGTGACCGGAAGCGGCAAATAGAGGTGCGGCGTGAAGATGACCAACAAAAACGCGAAGAAATTTTCGATAAAAATGCAGAAAAAGCTGGTGGTCCTGTTCATCCTGCTGCTGCTCATGTTCATCGGCCTGACTGTCCGGCTGGTGTGGATTACAAGGGAAAACGAGACGGAGTACCAGAAGCAGGTGCTCTCCCAGCAGCAGTACACCTCCACCACCATTCCCTACAGGCGGGGGAACATCCTGGACGTGAAGGGGACCAGGCTGGCCACCAGCGAGAAGGTGTACAACCTGGTCATAGACGCCAAGGTGATGAACTACAAGTCCCAGTACCTGGAGCCTACCCTGAAGGCCCTGGGCGAGCATTTCGACCTGGACATGGGCGAGGTCAGGGAGCACGTCACGAAGAACAAGAAATCATCCTGGTATGTGCCGCTGAGGCAGCTGACCTACGAGGAGATCAGCGGGTTCCAGGAGGCCCAGAGCGCGGATTCCAACATACAGGGGGTCTGGTTCGAGGAGGAGTACCGGCGGATCTATCCATACAACTCCCTGGCGGCGGACGTGATAGGGTTCTCCGGCAGGGACAATGTGGGAAAATACGGGCTGGAGGAGTATTACAACGATATCTTGAACGGAGTCAACGGCAGGGAGTACGGCTACCTGAACGATGACCTGACCCTGGAGCGCACCGTGAAATCAGCGGTGGACGGCTATGACCTTCATACCACCATCGACGCCAACCTCCAGATGATTGTGGAGAAATACTTAAAGCAGTTCAACGACGAGCAGAAGGACTCCTTCACGCCGGGCAACGGCGCGGAGAACGTGGGCTGCGTCATGATGAATGTGAACACGGGGGAGGTGCTGGCCATGGCGAGCTACCCTCCCTATGACCTGAACGATGTGCGGAACACGGACAGCCTCCTGGGCACCAGGCTGCTGGAGGAGGTGACCAACGCGGCCGGGTACAAGGAGATCAGGAAGACGGACACCATCATCACCCAGGAGGTGCTGGATACCCTGAGCGAGGACCAGCTGTACGTGAACCTGAACTACCTGTGGCAGAATTATTGCATCACGGGCACCTACGAGCCGGGATCCACCGCCAAGCCCTTTACCGTGGCGGCGGCCCTGGAGGACGGCGCCATCGCCCCGGACCTGAACCTGGAGTGCACCGGCGTCATGGAGATCGGGGACTACGACATCAAGTGCCACAACGGCCCGGAAGGGTGGCTCACCCTGGAACAGGCGGTGGCAAACTCCTGCAACGTGTCCATGATGAAGATCGCCCAGGCCCTGGGGAAGGACGAGTTCTGCGAGTTCCAGCAGATCTTCAACATCGGCCTGAAGACCAACATCGACCTGGCGGGGGAGGCCAGGACCGCCAGCCTGGTCTACGTGGCGGACAATATGGGGCCCACGGACCTGGCCACCAACAGCTTTGGCCAGAATTTCAACGTGACCATGATCGAGATGATCGCGGGGTTCTGCTCCCTGATCAACGGCGGTTATTACTATGAGCCCCATGTGGTGAACAAGATCACCAATGTCAACGGCGCCACAGTGCAGAACATCGAGCCCAGAGTCCTGAAGCAGACCATCTCCGAATCCACCTCCGAGCTGATCAGGCAGTATTGTAAGGCCGTGGTAGAATACGGCACCGGCAAGACGGCCAGGCCGGCGGGCTACATGATAGGGGGCAAGACCGGTACGGCGGAGACCATAGACCCGAACACCCACAAGCGTTCCGAGACGGAGCATGTGGTATCCTTCATCGGATACGCCCCGGCGGACGACCCGCAGGTGGCGATCTACGTGGTGGTGGACAGGCCCAATTCCGACAAGCAGGGAAACGCCAGGTACGCCACGAAGATCGTGCGCAACATCCTCACAGAGGCCCTTCCCTATCTGAACATCTTCATGACCGAGGGGGTCACGGAGGAGGAGCAGCAGGAGCTGGACGCGCTGCAGCAGTCCATCCTCGGGCAGTACGCCCCGCCGGCCCCCGAAGGAGGCCAGGAGGGCGGAGAGGAGGGCGGCCAGGGCGCGGAGGGCTCTGAGGGCGGAGCCGGGGAAGGAGCCGGCGGGGAAGGCGGCGATCCTCAGGGAAACGGCCAGAGCCCCGAGGGCGGAAGCCCTGAGGGCCAGGATCCGGAGGGCGGAAGCCAGGGAGAGGGCGGCGAAGGCGGCCAGGGAGAAGGCGCCGGCCCGCCCGCCACCCAGGGCGAATCCGTGCCGAACCCCGACATACCGGTGAACCCCAATCTGCCCACGAGCCCGGATCTGGCGGAGTAAACCTTATCATAACCTCATGGGGACGGGAATAGAGTATAGTAAGACCTTACCATGAGGCATACATGCTGACAGACAACAATAAAATATTCCACAGAAAGAAGATCCTGACCATCTTCCTTGTCTGTACCGGCATTTTCTTAGGATTGCTCGGAAGGCTGGTGTACCTGTGCGTGTGGGAGGCGGAGCATTATTCCGCTATGGCCGACCAGCTCCATGAGAGGGAGCGCAGCATCAAGGCGGCCAGGGGCCGCATCCTGGACAGGAGCGGCACGGTGCTGGCGGACAACAGGACAGTGTGCACCATATCCGTCATCCACAACCAGCTGGAGGATCCGGAGGAGGTCATCGAAATCCTGACCAGAGAGCTGGAGCTGTCCGAGGACTATGTGCGGAAGAGGGTGGAGAAGTATTCTTCCATGGAGCGCATCAAGAGCAATGTGGACAAGGAGCTGGGGGACAGGATACGGGAGTACGACCTGGCCGGGGTAAAGGTGGATGAGGACTACAAGCGGTACTATCCTTACGACGACCTGGCCAGCAAGGTATTGGGCTTCACCGGAGGCGACAACCAGGGGATCATCGGGCTGGAGGTGGTCTATGATGAATACCTTCAGGGGGAGCCGGGGGAGATCCTGACCGTGACGGACGCCAAGGGCATCGAGGTGGAGGCGGCGGGGGAGCGGCGCAGGGAACCGGTGAGCGGCCTGGACCTCTGCATCAGCCTGGACAGGAACATCCAGTCCTACGCCACCCAGCTGGCAGAGCAGGCCATGGCCACCAAGGAGGCGGACAGCGTGTCCGTCCTGGTGATGAACCCCCAGAACGGCGAGATCTACGCCTGCGTCAACGTGCCGGAGTTCGATTTGAACAATCCCTTCGAGCTGCCGGAGGGAACGCCAGAGAACATCAGCCAGGAGGAATCCCAGGACATATTGAACGGCATCTGGCGCAACGGCTGCATCAACGATACATACGAACCGGGCTCCACCTTCAAGATCATCACCGCGGCGGCAGGCCTTGAGGCCGGTGTGGTGACGCCCCAGAGCAGCTTCAACTGCCCCGGCTTCATCATGGTGGACGACCGGCGGATCCACTGCCACAAGAGGGCAGGCCACGGCAGCCAGGACTTCACCCACACCATGATGAACTCCTGCAACCCGGCCTTGATCACCGTGGGGCTGCGGCTGGGGGTGGACAATTACTACAGCTATTTCGAGAAATTCGGCCTGAAGAAGATGACCGGCATAGACCTTCCGGGAGAGGCCGGGACCATCATGCACAAGAAGGAGGACATGGGCAACGTGGAGCTTGCCACCGTGGCCTTCGGCCAGTCCTTCCAGATTACCCCCGTACAGCTCCTGACCACCGTTTCCTCCATCATAAACGGGGGCAGGCGGATCACGCCCCACTTCGGCATACAGACCTTGGATGCCCAGGGGAACGTGGTGGAACGCTTCGAATACCCGGTGACGGAGGGCATCCTGTCGGAGGAGACCAGCGCTACCATGCGGGGCATCCTGGAGATGGTGGTGAAGGAGGGGAGCGGCGCCAACGGCCAGGTAGAGGGCTTCCGCATAGGAGGCAAGACCGCCACCAGCCAGACCCTTCCCAGGGGCAGCGGGCGCTACATCGCTTCCTTCATCGGCTTCGCCCCGGCGGAGGATCCCCAGGTGATCGCCATCGCCATCGTGAACAATCCCCAGGGAGTGTATTACGGCAGCCAGGTGGCCGCGCCGATCGTTCGGCAGCTTTATGAGAATATTCTTCCCTATTTGGGCATACAATGATATTTGTGGGAGGGAGAGTTATGGGCAGTATAACAGCAGTGATGATTTCCTTCTTTGCAAGCGCCGTTCTGGGGCCGGTGCTGATCCCGTTCCTGCGGTGGCTCAAATGCGGCCAGATGGTCAGGAGCGACGGGCCCGCCGCCCATCTGAAGAAGATGGGCACGCCCACTATGGGAGGCATATTGATTCTGTTCAGCGTGACGGCCACCTCCTTGCTGTTCCTGAAGGATTACCCAAAGATAGCGCCGATTCTGCTGCTGACGGCCGGCTTCGGCCTGGTGGGATTGATGGATGATTACATAAAGGTAGTGTGCAGGCGCTCCATGGGGCTCTCGCCCTGGCAGAAGCTCCTGGGGCAGCTCCTGGTCACGGCGGTGTTCGCCTGGTACCTGACCCGCTATACGGATGTGAGCCTTGCCATGCGGGTGCCCTTCCTGCCGGGGAGGTATCTGGACTTCGGTGTCTGGAACATCCCCATCCTGTTCTTCGTCACCCTGGGGACGGCCAACGGGACGAACTTCACGGACGGGCTGGACGGGTTGGCGGGAAGCGTGACGCTGATGGTGGCGGTGTTCTTCTCGGTGGTAGCCATCGGCACCTCGTCGGGGATAGAGCCGGTGACATGCGCCGTGGCAGGGGCGCTGATGGGATTCCTTTTATTCAATGTCCACCCTGCGGCGGTGTTCATGGGGGACACGGGATCTTTGGCGCTGGGAGGCTTCGTGGCGGGCTGCGCCTATATGCTGCAGATGCCCCTGTACATAGCGGTGATCGGCGTCATCTATCTGGTGGAGGTGTGCTCCGTCATCCTGCAGGTGGGGTATTTCAAGATAAGCGGGGGAAAGAGGATCTTCAGGATGGCGCCTCTGCACCACCACTTCGAGCTCTGCGGATGGTCGGAGACCAGGATCACGGCGCTGTTCACCATCATTACAGCTTTGATGTGCCTGCTGGCCCTGTGGGGCATGTGAGGCGGCAAGAGGCAAAATCAGGATATAAGAGAGGGACTTGGAATGAGAGCAGGAGAGAAATGCCTGGTGGTAGGTTCCGGTTTGAGCGGGATCAGCGCCGTGGCCTGTCTGGAATACATGGAAGCCGAAGTCACGCTGTACGACAGCAACGAGAAGCTGACGAAGGAGGACCTCAGGGCGCTGCTTCCCACGGGGAGCAGGGCGGCCTGTGTGGCGGGAGAGCTGCCAGAGGAGATCCTGGGGCAGGTGGAGACCGTGGTGCTGAGCCCCGGGGTGCCCACGGACATCCCGCTTGTGGACCGCCTGCGGCAAAACGGCGCGGAGATCATCGGGGAGATAGAGCTGGGCTTCCTGCAGGAGAAGGGCAGGGTGGCCGCCAT